>JAAETT010000223.1 GCA_024228115.1 bacterium | reverse complement strand
CTAAGTCAACAGCGGGGACGGGGTTTACAATTGACTTTTCTCCGAAAAGTCAATTGTAAACCCCGTCCCCGCTGTTGACTTAGTTGTCGATGAAGCTCTTCAGGAGGGTGCTGCGACTCGGGTGGCGAAGCTTGCGGAGGGCTTTGGCTTCGATCTGACGGATGCGCTCGCGGGTAACGGCGAAATCCTGGCCGACTTCTTCCAGGGTGTGATTCGCGCGCTCACCGATACCAAAGCGCATCTTGAGAACACGCTCTTCGCGAGGTGCGAGGGTGGCGAGGACACGGCGGGTTTGATCCGAGAGGCTCGCCTCGACGACGGCTTCGGCCGGGTTCACCGCGTTCTTGTCTTCCACGAAATCGGCGAGGTTCGAATCTTCCTCGTCCCCAACCGGGGTCTCCAGGCTGATCGGCTCCTTGGCGATCTTGAGCACCATACGCACTTTCTCGAGAGGCAGCTCCATCTTCTCGGAGAGCTCCTCGGGCGTGGGCTCTCGGCCTAGCATCTGCACGAGTTCCTTCGTCGTGCGCCCGAGTTTGTTGATCGTCTCGATCATATGCACCGGAATACGGATCGTGCGCGCCTGGTCGGCAATCGCGCGGGTGATCGCCTGACGGATCCACCAGGTGGCGTAGGTGGAGAACTTGTAACCCCTCCTCCATTCGAATTTCTCGACCGCCTTCATCAGGCCGATATTCCCCTCCTGAATCAAGTCGAGGAAGAGGAGCCCACGGTTCGAGTATTTCTTGGCAATCGACACGACGAGCCGCAGGTTCGCCTCGGTCAACTCACACTTCGCCTGACGAGTCTCCTCGAATGCATCGCTGTAGAGGTTCCGGAGCGTGCGGAACATCTCGCTCGACATCTTCGTCTCGGCCTCGAGCCGGTCGCGTTCTTCGCGGATGACCTGGAGCTTCTCGCTCACCTGGGCAAGCCGGTCGGCACCCCCGAGCTTCTCCAACGCCTCCTTGGCCTTGTTGCTGCGGCGTGTGGCCAGGGCCGCGAGATCATCGAACTCCGCCAACCTGACGCGAAGGGGGCGCACGGCGCGTGCCGCTGCCTGGTCGATCCCCTTCATCACCTCGGCCTGCTCGACCACCTGGCTCCGAAGCTCCCGGAAGCGCCTCTTCGAGAAACGCTGAGCGACCAGCAGATCGACCGCCTCCCGGAAGTACTCGTCCACCTCCGTCTGCAGGCGTTCGCGGGTCTCGTCGCTGGTTCGCGTGTTGGCGATCGCGGCTTGCCGTTTGACGATCTCGGCTTCGACCTTGCGAACCTTCGTTACGGCAGAGAGCAACAACTTCTTCCGCTCGGCAGGCGAATGCTCGGCCTCTTCGTCATCGGTGCCATCGAGTAGCGCCTTGGGCTCAATCTTTCCCCGCCGAAGATCGTCACACGCATCCAACACGATTCGCAGGCCCAGAGGCGTGCCAATCGTCGCGTACAGCAGCTTCAGTTCGCCGGCTTCAATACGCTGGGCAATCGCCACCTCTCCCGCCTTCGTGAGGAGCGAGACTTGCCCCATCTCGCGCAGATAGACTCGCACCGGATCGTGGCTGGGCGCGCTGTCCTCATTCGCCGCATAGGTCGCGTACGTCGGATTCGTCTCGCCAACCCGTTGGCCGAGCGCAGGCTTTTCGATGACGGCGACTTCATGCTCACCGAACAAGCTGATCAGTTCCTCCATCTGATCCGCGTTCAATGCTTCGGAAGGAATCGCCGCACCAAGATCATGGGAGGTGAGGAACCCCTTCTTGCGCCCCTTCGCCAGCAAGCGCAGGAAGCCACCATGGTGGCTCGCATCGGAGGCGTCGAAGCTCTCCCAACCTCCATCCTCGGGCAGTGCACCCGTAGCGTCCGCTGCACTCTTCGATTCGGTCTTCTTCCGGGCGGAGTTGGGTCGACTTCCGGGCACGCTTGAAGCCATCAGGGGTCTCCTTCAGATCACACAGCAGATTGTCGCTGTCTCCGGTTCAGCAATTCAGCATTCTTCTCGGCCAGAAGCGTGGCGTCATCCGCAAGACGACGGTTCAACTGCTCACGCTCACGCTTCTCGCGAAGCGCGTGAAGCTTGGAAAGGGAATCCGCCAACCCACGAGCAGCCGGCACTTTGTCTTCGAGATCTCCGAGCCCTTCGGCCGCGAGCTTCGAAAGGATCTGCTTGGGTTCGCCTTCCACGCGATCGAGCAGGGTATCGACACTGGCCCCGCTCGAAATCTCCCGGGCGAGTTCGCCGAGCGCAGGATCCGGCGCACATTCCACGAGATCTTCCGCCTGGGTCAGCAGCTCCGGATGGCTCAGCAAGATCTGGAGCGCCAACTCGAAGTGCCTGTGTTCGGGCCCGCGCACACGCTGGCCCGCCTGAAGGACGACCTCGCCTGTTCCTTCACCTGTCTGGAGCTTGCGTGTCGCCGCTTCGATCTCCCGCGGCTCCACGCCGGTCGCCATCGCCAGCTGACGGGTGAACTCGGCGCGTTCGACCGGATCGGGCACCAGAGCGAGGAGCGGAACGACGGCCTCCGCCGCGTCGGCACGCTCCCAGGGCGTCGAAACGCCTTCGGCCACAGCCCGCGAGATGGCAACATTCAGGGCCGGCGGCGCTTCATCGATTCGCTTCAGCAGCGCTTCGGCGCCTTCGTTCTGGAGCAGATCGTCTGGATCCTGGCCGGCAGGCAAGCCCGCGGCAGAAACACGCAGGCCCTGGGGCAACAGGATCTCGAGAGCCCGCAGCATCGCGCGCTGACCCGCATCGTCACCATCGAAGAGCAGCACCACATTGCGTGTGCGGCGCCGGAGATCCCGCGTGTGCTGCTCGGTAAGCGCAGTTCCACAGGTGGCCACCGCCTCCTCGACCCCAGCACGCGCCAACGCCACCCAATCGAAATAGCCTTCGACCACGACGACCCGGTCGTGTTTGCGGATCGGATCCAACGCAAACGGAAAGCCGTAGAATGCACGCCGTTTGTGGAAGACCGGGCTCTCCGGCGTGTTCAGGTATTTCGGCTCCTGATCCTTGCCGATTGCGCGGCCGCCGAAGCCGATGACGCGGCCCCGCGTATCCTGGATCGGAAAACTGATGCGGCCGCGCAGCATGTCGTAGTGGCCGCCGCGCTCGCGCGCCTTCAACAGACCCGCTGCCTCACCGATCTCGGCAGGGATGTCCTCATGCTGCAGCACCGTCACCACCGCATCCCATCGATCCGGTGCGTAGCCGATGCCGAAGCGTTCGGCGATCTCACCATCCAGGCCGCGCTTCGCCAGATAGGCACGCGCAGCAGCACCCTCTTCACCCATCAGCGCCCGACGGTAGAGAGCCTGGGCGGCCAGGTTGGCGGCCAGCACCGGCTCGGTCACGCTAGGCGCACCGCCGCCGGCCTCTTCCTTGATCTCGATCCCAACCTCGGCAGCCAGGCTGCGCACCGCCTCGGGGAAGGCCAGCCCCTCGTGCTTCATCAGGAAGCCGAACGCGTTGCCACCTTCGCCGCACCCGAAGCAGTGATAGCTACCACGGTCGGGAGAAACGTTGAACGAAGGCGTCTTCTCTTCGTGGAACGGACACAGGCCTTTGAAGTTGCGGCCGGCCTTCTTCAGGCTGACAACGCGACCCACCACGTCGACGATGTCGACGCGGTCTCGCACCTGCTGGATCGTGTCCTCGGGGATTCGAGCCATCTGCTCTCAGCGACTCCCCGCGGATTGGCCTGCGCGCTAGCGCACCATCCGCTTGAGCTTCTTCAGGGCTCGCTTCCGTGCCGCGGCTGCCTTCTTCTTCTTCCGAATGCTCGGCTTGTCGAAGTATTCGCGGCGGCGGAGCTCGGTCAGGATGCCTGCCTTCTCCACCGTCTTCTTGAAGCGCTTCAGCGCCACCTCAAAGGGCTCGTTGTCCTTGACCTTCACCACCGGCATGCGGCTGTGTTCTCCTGGAGATTGGATCGCGGACTCGTCACGAGACTCCCTCGAAGTGAGCTCCGATCCCCCCTGGACCGGAGCCACCCGTTTTTAGGGAGTGGCCCGAAACGCGTACACGTGTCGAGTTGCACTTGCGCGAAGACCCCCGGGCGAATGAGGTGGGGGGCAAAAAACCTCAAAGAAATCGGAGGATTGGGGCCTTCCACGCGGACAAGGGAAGCTAGCGCACAGCCCTGGGGGCATCAACGGCTACCCGCGGGGGGCCGGACGGGGATTCCGAGTTCCAGGAGGCGCGCTTTGACGCTGCCAACCGTCTGCTCCTTGAAGTGGAAGATCGAGGCGGCCAGCGCCGCCTGGGCGTGTCCCCCCTCGGGGCCATCATCCAGCGCCTCGGCCAGGCTCTCCGGAGTTCCGCCCCCGCCGGAAGCAATCACAGGAACGGAAACCGCGTCTGCGACCCCGCGGACCATTTCCAGGTCGTAGCCGCTCTTGGTCCCATCCTTGTCCATGCTCGTGAGGAGGATCTCGCCAGCGCCGGCCGTGGCCATCCGGACTGCCCAGGCCACGGCATCGATGCCCGTCGGCTTGCGGCCACCATGGGTGTAGACCTCGAAGATGGCATCCGGATCGTTCTCGCCGTGGCGGGCCTCGGCCCGGGCCCGATATGGCTCCCGGTCATCGATCCTTCGCGCGTCGATCGCCACCACCAGGTTGGCGCTGCCGATCTTGAGCGCCGCCTCCTCCACCAGTTCCGGCTCGTGAACCGCGGCAGTCATGATCGAAACCTTGTCGGCGCCGGCATTCAGCAGGTCGCGGACGTCCTGAAGGCTTCGCACGCCCCCACCCACGCAGAGCGGCATGAAGACGCTTTCGGCCGTACGCGCCACCACATCGAAGATGGTGCGCCGGCCCTCGTGGCTGGCAGTGATATCGAGGAACGTGATCTCGTCCGCTTCCTGCTCGTCGTACATACGCGCCACCTCGACCGGATCGCCCGCATCGACGTGGTCGACATATTGGACACCCTTCACGACGCGACCCTGATCCACATCGAGGCAGGGAATGATCCGCTTCAGGAGCATGCCGCTGCCTCCAGGGCATCGGCGAGATCGACCGAGCCATCGTAGAGTGCGCGCCCGACGATCACGCCAGCGACGCCTCGGGACGCAAGCGCCGCCGCTGCGCGAATGTGCTCGACGGTGCCGACACCACCGGATGCCACCACGGGAATCGAAACCTGCTCTGCGAGCGCAGCCGTCGCTTCCAGGTTGGGACCAGTGCCCATGCCATCCCGGGCGATATCGGTGTGAATCAGCGCAGCCACACCTGCATCCTCGAAGCGGCGCGCAAGGGTGACGACATCCACGTCGCTGGTCTCGAGCCAACCCTCGGCTGCGACCTGGCCTTCCTTCGCATCGACGCCCACGACGATCCGCCCGGGGAAGCGGCGCGCCGCTTCCTTCACGAGCTCCGGATCCCGGAGCGCGGCCGTGCCGAGGATGACCCGGTCGATCCCCAACTCCAGCCACTCGGAGACGCTTTCTTGTGTTCGGATGCCGCCGCCGAGTTCGATCGGCACGCCCTTCATCTCGGAGAGAATGGCGCGAACCGCATCCCGGTTGCAGGGCCGGCCTGCCTTTGCACCGTCCAGGTCCACGACATGCAGACGTTGTAGCGCGTGGGCACGAAAGCGCTGAGCCACCGCGCCGGGATCATCGTCGTAGACGGTTGCAACGTCGTAGCGGCCCTGGGAGAGCCGCACGCAGCGGCCGTCCAACACATCGATGGCAGGGATCAGCTCGAAATCAGACATGGGGGGATCTTCGTTGGGGGGTTCAGTAGCCGACGTTGGAGCCAACGGGCATGGCATTCGATACTTCGAGCGCTCCCCAGCTGAGCAGTTCCTCGGCCGTGAGCCAACGCGAGCCGCCACCGGGGTAACGTGAGGCATCGAGCACGTTGTCGGAGAGCGGACGTTGCGTCTCGTCGAAGTTGCCTGTCCAGAGCCGCGCCCCACCGGGCGCGGCGTAGAGATCGACGGCGAAGCCAACCGTGGCGGCGCGAGTCACCCCTGCAGCGCTGCCCTCACGAGCTACCAACCGCGTGAGCCGACCCACCAGCACCGCTTCGGCACCGAACTTCTCAGCCGCCACCATCGCAACCTGGCGGGCGAGAACCCGGCTCCCGGCGACGCCTGCTGCTTCGAGAGCAATCGCGACGTCGGAGGGAGCGATGACGTGAACACCTCGTGCAGCGATCGCCTCCGAGAAGCGGTTGGCAAGCAGCTCCGCGGCAACCGCGGTCTCGAGTTCTCCGGTCTTGGCTCCAACGAGCCGCTCGGAAAGAGTGAAGGGTGCGACCGCCAGGCGCGAGATCGTCCCGTGTTCTCGCAACGCCGGATGGGCCGTGCCCTTCACGGTCTGCACGCAGCCGGTAGCGGCGACGAGCAAGGCCAACGAAAGAAGGGACGTGCAGATCGTCTTCAACATGCTTGGGTCCTGTTCAACAAGAATCGATCCAACGGGCGAAGGCGTCGAGAACACGCCGTCCCGAACTCTGGCTCTTTTCTGGGTGGAATTGCACGGCGAAGGCCGAGCCTTCAGCTGCTGCAGCAGTGAACGGAAGGCCACCGTACTCGCATACGCCGACCCGGCCCTTCGCACTCGCAGCCTCAGCGCGGTAGCTGTGGACGAAATAGTAGATGTCGCGCTCGGGCAATGCTTCGAGCATCGGATGCTCGCCGGAGTAGCGCACTTCGTTCCAGCCGATGTGGGGAACGAGGAGCGGGTTGCCCTGGGCATCTCGTTCCGGGAAACGATCCACCCGCCCGCTGATCAAGCCAAGACCGGCGTTTTCACCGTGCTCGCTACTCGAGTCGAATAGCAGCTGAAGGCCGAGGCAGAGCCCCAGGTAGGGGCGACCTGATTCGATGCCTTCGCGAACGGCGTCATCCAGGCCTTTCGCCTTCAGGCTGGCCACCGCATTGGCGAATGCGCCGACCCCGGGCAACACCGCCGCATCCGCCTGGCGCAGGCCGGCCGGATCACCACACACATCGGCGCGCAGCCCGGAACGTTCCAGCGCCTTGCTGACACTGCGCAGATTTCCGGCGCCGTAGTCGATCACAGCCACGCGGGGGGCGCTGGCAGGCATGACTACAAGGCGCCCTTCACCGATGGCACGTCGTCGTGGCGTGCATCGAGTTCGAGCGCCTGACGCAAGGCACGGGCCAGCCCCTTGAAGACGGCCTCGACGATGTGGTGCGGGCTCTTGCCGTACCGGAGATCGACATGCAGATCGAGGCCCGCGTTCTGGGCCAATGCGTAGGCGAAATCCTCGGCCAACGACGCATCGAAGCTGCCGATCCGCTCGTTCTCGAGCGGCACGCGGTAGACGAGATACGCCCTGTTCGAGACGTCGAGCGACACCTCGACTTTGGCCTCGGCCATCGGAAGCACCTGGCAGCCATAACGACGGATGCCCCGAGCGTCGCCGAGAGCCTGGCGGATGGTCTGGCCCAACACGATACCGACATCCTCCACCGTGTGATGGAGATCGACCGCGAGATCACCCTTCGCTCGCAGGTGCAGATCGAAAAGCCCATGTTTCGCGAAGGATTCGAGCATGTGGTCGAAGAACGGAATGCCCGTCTCCACATCGTACTGGCCCGTGCCGTCGATTTCGAAAGCGAGACGGATATCCGTCTCCTTCGTCTTGCGTTCGATCGTTGCGTTGCGCCCCATGACTAGATCTCCATCTCCGCCTCGCGCGCGGCCTCGCGCTCGCGGCGTGCACGACGGATCTTCTGCAGGCGAAGCTCTACCGAGGCCCCATGGCCCGTGAAGCCTTCCATTTCCGCCAGCCGCATCACGTCGGCTCCGAGCTCTCGCAGCTTCGGCGGCTCGAAGCGCACGAAGGCGGTGCGCTTCAGGAAATCATCGATGCCGAGCGGCGAGAAGAAGCGCGCGGTACCACCGGTGGGCAACACGTGGTTCGGGCCCGCAAGGTAATCCCCCACGGCTACGGGCGTGTAGTGGCCAAGGAAGACCGTGCCCGCATTCTCGACCTTCTTGAGCGCATCATCCGGAGACGCCACCGCCAGCACCAGGTGTTCCGGGGCATAGCGATTCGCGACTTCGATGGATTGGTCGAGATCCTTCGTCACGATCACGAAGCCATTCGCCTTCAGTGCCGCACGAGCGATCTTTTCGCGCTCCATCCCCTTCAGCTGCTTGGCAAGCTGTTCTTGCACACGCGTCGCCACCGTCTTCAGGTGGGTCACGAGAACGGCACTCGCGCCCTCTTCGTGTTCAGCCTGGGAAATCAGATCCGCTGCCACCCAGGCGGGGGTCGCCGTCTTGTCGGCCACGACGACCACCTCGGTCGCGCCCGCTTCGCTGTCGATATCGACGTCGCCAAAGACCTGGCGCTTCGCCTCCTGAACCCATGCGTTGCCCGGCCCGACGATCTTGTCGACCTGCGGAACGCTCTCGGTGCCGAAGCAGAGAGCGGCCACTGCCTGGGCGCCACCGATCTTGAAGACGCGGTGAACACCCGCCACCTTGGCGGCCATCAAGACTTCCTTGCGAATCGTGCCATCGGCTTCCGGCGGTGTCGCCATGATGATCTCGGGTACCTCGACCACCGACGCCGGCACGGCGTTCATGATGACCGTCGAGGGGTAGCTCGCTTTGCCTCCGGGGACGTAGACGCCGACCCGCTTGAGCGAGCGCACCCGCTGGCCCATGAATCCGCCGCCTTCCTCCCGCATCTCCCAGCTGGAAGGAATGCGCTTCCTGTGGAACTCGCGCACGCGCATCGCGGCCTTGCCCAGGGCGGCGCGGTCGGCGGGATCGACGGCTTCGCAAGCCTCCTCCCACTCCTCTCGCTCGACCTCGATGGCCTCGAGATCTGCGCCGTCGAATTTCTTGGTGAGAGCGAGGACGCCGTCGTCGCCCGCCTCGCGTACCTGCGCGATGATCTTCTGGACCTGTTTACCAAGGCTCTCATCACGCTCGTCGCGGCGCCGACATAGCTTCTCGAATGCGCGCTCGAAACCCGCATCACTCGCTTGCAGCAGCTTCAGAATTCCAGTCTTGGTCGCACGGCTCGCCATTGGTCATCCCCCCGTTCGTGGTCGTCGGCCCGAGACCACGCGTGCCCGGTCCGTGAGGTCCCGGTGCACAATCACATCTTCGAAGCCGGCTTCCCGAAGCCAGCCCATCATCGTTTCCGCCTGATGCGGCGCGAGTTCGACACCGAGCCAGCCACCAGGCTGGAGCCGGCTTCCCGCCTCTTCCGCGATGCGGCGCAAGAGCTCCGTGCCCTCGGGCCCGGCGAAAAGCGCCTGCTTGGGCTCGTGCGAGAGTTCCGGCGCCAGATCCGGCGCTTCGCTCTCTGCCAGGTAGGGCGGGTTCGAGACGATCGCATCGAAGCGGCGCTCAGCGACAGGCTCGAAACCATCTCCACGACAGAATTCGATGTTCGAAACGAACTCCAGCTTTTCGGCGTTGCGGCGGGCGACTTCGAGAGCCGCCGCCGAGAGGTCAGTTGCGGTGATGCGCGCCTCGGGGCGCTCCTTCGCCAACGCCAACGCGACCGCACCCGAACCGGTTCCGAGATCGAGGATCTCGAGGGGACCCTCCGCCGTCGCCTGGATCGCGGCCTCGACGAGCGTCTCCGTCTCGGGCCGCGGCACGAGCACATCGGAGGTCACCTCGAGCGGCAATGACCAGAACTCCTTCTTCCCGAGCAGCAGAGCGACCGGCAAGCGCTCCTCGGTGCGGCGGCGCACCAGCGCGCGGTATCGGTCGCGCTCGTCGGGCGTCACCAGTTTCTCGAATTCGATGAAGAGGCGCAGGCGTTCGATTCCGAGCGCGTTCGCCAGCAGGCATTCGGCATCCAGCCGCGCTGTGTCGATGCCCGTCTCTTCGAAATAGCTCGTCGTCCAACGCAGCAACTCGAGGACGCTCCAGGTCCTCTCTCGTGTGTTGGTGGCGTTACTCATGATTCGATCTCTGCATCGAGCGCTGCTTCCGCCTGCTCCGCCAGGGCGCCCTGCACGCCGTCGAAGAGCTCGTCGAGATCGCCCTCCATGCAGCCCTCGAGCTTGTGGAGGGTGAAGCCGGCGCGATGATCCGTCACCCGGTTCTGTGGGAAATTGTACGTGCGAATCTTCTCGCTTCGCTCGCCACTACCGACCTGCGCGCGCCGCTCGGTCGCACGTTCGGATTGCTGACGGTCGAGCTCAGCCTCGAGAAGACGCGAGCGCAGCACCTTCATCGCCTTGGCCTTGTTCTTGTGCTGACTCTTCTCGTCCTGGCAGATGACCACCAGCCCGGTCGGCTCGTGGGTAATGCGCACCGCGGAATCCGTGGTGTTGACGCTCTGGCCACCCGGCCCGGAAGAGCGAAACACATCGATGCGCAAATCGGCCTGATTCACGTCGACATCGACTTCCTCGGCCTCCGGCATGATCGCCACCGTGACGGTCGAAGTGTGGATGCGACCCTGGCTCTCGGTCGACGGAACGCGCTGCACCCGATGCACGCCCTTCTCCTGCTTGAGACGACCGTAGACGCCTTTCCCCGAGACCGAGACGATGGTTTCCTTCAACCCGCCGCCCGTGCTCTCGCTCACCGAAATCGGTTCGATCTTCCAGCGACGGGCTTCGGAGTAGCGTGCGTACATCCGGAACAGATCTCCGGCAAAGAGCGCCGCCTCGTCTCCGCCCGTCCCGGCGCGCAATTCCAGGATGGCGTCCTTCTCATCGTTCGGATCCTTCGGAACGAGCAGAATGCGGATCTCGGCCTCGAGCTCGTCGCGACGCGCCTCCTGGTCGGCGAGTTCGGCCTCGGCCAGCTCGCGCAGCTCGGGGTCGTCCTCGCCCAGCATCTCTTTGGCGTCGTCGACGCCCTGTGCCGCGGCGAGCCAGGCTCGGCCCGCCTCGAGCAGCGGACGCAGATCTGCCAACTCCTTGCCCACACTTGCGAGCTCGGAAGGTTGTTTCGCGAGGGCAGGGTCAGCAAGCCGGTTGCCCAGCTCCTCACTCCTCGCCTCCGCCCGGCGAATCTGCTCGGTCCAGTCGGCCATCAGGACTCTCGAAACCCGGCCTGGGCGAGCAGCGCTCCCCGTCCAGGCTCCACGAAGAAAATCAAATACTTCGGGGGGTTACAGGAGGCCGGCGCGCTCATGAAGCCGGCCCGTGCCGCTGGAAGAGCGGCTCGGGCCAAATCCTCGGGACGAGCGAGTGCTGCGTGCGCACGACATCAGAAGGAAGCTCGCCAATCGCGGTGCATGGCGCAAGTGGTTGCCCGAAAAGAGGAATCTCGGGACCCGACAGCCGGGCCAGATGCTCCGGACGGCATGGAGCCTACTGCGCCTTGGCACTCAGCCCATCGTCGATCGGCAGCTCTGCGCCGTTTACGAAACGCGCATCGTCCGAGAGCAGGAAGACGATCACACCCGCCACGTCCGAAGCGACTCCCATACGACCGTGGGGGTAACCCGCCGCCACCAGATCGATCCCTGCTTGCGTGGAGGGCAGCGCACCCGCCGCGACAGCCGCTTCGAGCGGACCGCGCACCAACGGCGTGTTGATCGGCCCGGGGTGCACGCTGTTGACCCGGACGTTCATGCCATTCTGGGCGAACTCGAGCGCCGCAGCCTGGCCGAGCAGCCGGACCGCACCTTTGGAGGCCCCGTAGGCCGAGAAGCCAGGCTGACCGCCGAGCCCGTAGATCGAGGAGAGATTGACGATCGAAGCGCCATGCTCACCAGCGGACTCGGCCAACAGGGGCGCCAAGGCGCGCATGCCGAGAAAGGTGCCCTCCGCATTGATCGCGTTGAGCCGGCGATACTCGACCAGGGAAGTTTCGAGCAGCGGCTTCATCAGGATGACACCGGCGTTGTTGACGAGACCGTGAAGGGCGCCGAAGCGCTCCTCCACCCGCTTGCGCGCGGCGGTCCAGGCGCTCTCGGACGTGACGTCGAGCGAGAGATACTCGGCCCCGCATTCTTCGGCGACGGATGCGCCGGCCGAATCCAGATCTGCGGCCACCAGGCTTCCACCCCGTGCGACGACCAGGCGACACGTCTCCGAGCCGATCCCGCCGCCGCATCCAGTCACCAGGATCGTCTTTCCATCCAGCTGCATTCCGCCTCCTCCGCGTGAAGTTTGCTGTACCCTACTCCTCTTCCCATGTCGTACCTGCATCTGATTCCCTGGACCGTGGCCGCGGTCTTCCTGGCGGCGTTCTTCGTACTCGGGCTGGGCGGTTGGCCGGGTGAATTCGTCGGTGCCGGGGAAATGTTCTGTGAGGCCTTCCACACCTCGTGGGTCAAGCAGCCCGCGAATACGTGGTCGAACCTGGGCTTCGTCGCGGCAGGGCTGTGGATCGCAACGCGGGTCCGAAATGGCGTAGATCTTCCCGCGGTCGGCAACAACCCGTTCACCCGATCGCGCGCGATGCCCATTCTCTACGCCGCGCTGGTCGTGTTCCTCGGCCCGGGCAGTATGGCCATGCACGGCAGCGGACGGACCTGGGGCGGAACCGCGGATGTGGTTTCGATGCTCCTCTACATCGCCTTCCCGTTGGCGTACGCGGGAGCCCGCTGCTTCGGCGGAGGCGCACGCGCGTTTTGGTGGCTGTTCCTGGCGCTCGTCATGGGCCTTGCGTTGCCGCGCGCACTGGAAATCCTCCCGTGGTCGGGGAGCGCGGTCTATCTCGTCGTCATTCCAGCCTTCATCCTCTTCGAGGTGGTTGGAGCGAGACGCCGACCTGACGTGTCGCGAGATTGGCGGCCGCTCCTCTTGGCAGGCGCCTCCTTCGTGGCGGCACTCGTGATCTGGCGCCTCTCCCACACGGGCGCCCCGTTATGCGACCCGGACTCCCTCATCCAGGGCCACGCCATCTGGCACCTGCTGTGCGCGTTGACGACGGTTGGGATCTTCCTCTTCTATGCCACCGAGGACGAACCCGCGAGCTGAGCGATCAGCGGCGCCCCCGGAAGACCTGCTCGAACCAATCGCGCGGGCTGCGTCTTGGCCGAGGGCAGGTACGACGCGGTCCGGTGCCCGCCACGAACCACTCGTCGCGCCCTGGGCAATGTGCGGCGGAACGCAGGCCTGTTTCCGGATCGATCGAGATCCGCTCCAGCCCGGGCGGCGCCTCGAAGCCCCAACCCTCTTCTTCGCCTAGCACCCCGCGCAGGAAACGTGCAACGATCGGGAGTGCGGCCTGAGCCCCCGTCAAGCCGACCCGCGCGCCGTCGTCGAAGCCGACCCAGACGCCTACCACGATTTCCGGTGTGTAGGCCACGAACCAGGCGTCGCGAAAATCGTTGCTGGTGCCGGTCTTGCCGGCGACGGGCCCAGGCACGCCCAGGCGGCCCAGGGTCTTGCCTGTCCCGCGTCGGACCGAACCCAACAATGCCTCGGTCACCAGATGAACGGGTCTCGGATCGAAGGCGTCCCTTGCCGAGGATCGCAGCGCCCCGCGGGCGCGCCCGGCCTCCTCGACGGCCAGTAGTGCTCGGGGCGCATGCGCCTTCCCGCGAGCCGCGAGCACGCCGTAGGCCGCGGTGATCTCGAGTGGCGTGACTTCGAAGGCGCCGAGGGACAGGCTCGGGATCGGACGAAGGGGGCTCTCGATTCCGACCCGGCGTGCGGTATCCGCCACATGCACGAGCCCCACTTCCATGCCAAGGCGGGCGAAAGGCACGTTCAGCGAATCTTCGAGCGCGGTGCGCAGACGGACCGCGCCGCGGTAGCCGCCCGCTGTGGTTCGAAGGCTCCCATGCCTCGCCCTCCACTCCCAGCTGCAGCGGAGCATCTTCCAGCACGGTGCCAAGGGTGAAGCCCGGCGCGCCGCGTTCGTTCAAGGTGAATGCGGCCAACGCCACGATGGGCTTGAAGACGCTACCCGGCTGGCGACGCGCTCCGCTCACCCGGTCGAAGCCGCCGGGCACCTGCCGACGCCCCCCGACCCAGCCCAGCACGTCGCCGCTATGGGGATCCATGGCGACCAGCGCTGCCTGGAGCGGGCTCTTCTTCCGCTTCAGCAACGGATACCCCTTCTCGAGACGCGCAAGACCCACACTCACCGCCGCCTTCGCCTCGTGCTGGAAATGGGGGTCGAGGGTCGAGAAGATGCGCAGCCCCGCTTCTCCGAGCTCGTCCACGTCTGTCTCCCGAGCCAGCTCATGACGCACCCTGGCAGTGAAGCCGGGGGCCGAAGCCCGCGAACTCCGGCGACGATGAACGACGACCGGTGTCTGCCGTGCCTCGTGATGCACGGATTCGCCGATGCGACCATGCGCGAGCATCGCATCCAACACCTGGTCGCGGCGGGCGCGGGCACGGTCGGGATGCCGATCCGGCGCCAGGGCGCTGGGTGCGCGCACCATGCCTGCGAGTAGCGCCGACTCTGCGAGGGAAATCTCCGTCGCGTCCTTCGCGTACCAGAAGCGGGCGGCAGGGCCGACACCGTGAATCGCGCGGCCACCCGCCTGGCCGAGATAGATCTCGTTCAGGTAGGCCTCGAGGATCTCTCTCTTCGAGTATCGGAACTCCAGCCAGACAGCGATTCCCACCTCGCGAAACTTGCGTGCCCAGGTGCGGGCGGGCGAGAGCCAGACGTTCTTGACCAACTGCTGGGTCAGCGTGCTTCCGCCCTCGACGATGCGGCGCTCCTTCGCGTTCTCGAGGGCTGCGCCTGCGACGCGCACCGGATCGACACCCGGATGTACGAAGAAACGCCGATCCTCAGCGACCAGCACGGCGTCGATCAAGTGCTGGGGGAGATCTTCCAATGCCAGCAACTCACGAGGCGCTGCATCGGGGCCCCCGAGGACCGCAAGACGCAATGGCTCCAGGAAGAGGGAGTCCCGCATCTCGCCGTCCGGCCCCGTGATGCTCTCGATCCGCGTGCCCTTCATCTTCAGCACATGCGCGCCACCGGGTTCGCTGCCATCCGGATAGTCGAAGGGGCGCAGGCCGATCGTCCAACGAACCTGCGTTCGATGGTAGGTGCCGACGGCGGGGTTCGAGGCATCCGAGACGGCCCGATAGTGCGTCCGCTCCAGATGCGTCTCGAGATCCTTGGGATCGACCCGCGCACCCGGAACCAGGACCCACGGGCGGCTGTACAAGAGCGAGGCGCGCGGTAGGCGCTGGGCCAACGTCGGGCCCGGCAGCCAGGGCAACGCCGCCGCGACTGCGAGCAACAACAGGGCGAGCAGGATCAAGCGCCGCACGCGGACTAGCGGCCTCCGCCCTCGTTCAGGGCATCATCGATCGCGTCGCGAATCGCCTCAGCAAGATCGTCGCCGACTTCCTCGGACCAGCGCCAGGCGCGTTCCCTCCAGGCGCGGGCTTCGCGGTCCCACGTACTCTCGCGCTGGGGACGATCTTCTCTCGGACGCCTGGCCTGACGTCTGGGAGCCTCGACCGGTGGTCTTCGGGCGGTCTTGTCTCCACGTTCGACCCTGTCCCGGTATTGCTCGGCACGCTCCCGCTCGAGCTGCCGGTATTCGTCTGCTGCCGCCTCATCACGGGAATCCCACGAACGGGCAGGGCCGGCCGCCGAATAGACGGCCACCACGATGGAAATGCGGAGAAGGCGGATGATGTTCTGGGGCAAGTTGGATCTCGCGGGGCGCCTTGCTTCGACGCCGCAGCCAGGCCACGGATTCAAAGCGTAGATACGTCCTACTCGCATCTTCGGTTCGCCCCCCGAGGGAGAAGGCAAACCCTCATCCGGGGCGAATCCAATGCACCAGACGACCGGTGTCCGCTCCATCGCGGCGCACGCTGAAGAAGGGCGCTCCCGGGCAGGCGGTACAGGTGTCGGGAAGGCACTCGACGGCGGCGACCTCCGCTCGTTCCAGCGCATCGCGAGCGACCTTGCCGAGATCGAGCCAACGGTGGCCCGGGCGGGACGGCCGAGAGGCTCCAGCCAGGATGCCGGAGAAGCGTTCTCTGAGCGCATCGAGGACCGGTGCATCGACCTCGTAGCAGCAGGCACCTACGTGGGGACCGATCGCCGCGACCAGTTCGTCACCGGTCAGCTCGCGTAGCGCTGCCACACCGGAACCGACCACGCCTGCCGCCAGCCCGCGCCAACCCCCATGAATCGCCGCCACGGCTCGGCCGTCCCGGCTCGCAACGAGAATCGGGACACAATCCGCAGTGACGATGCCGACCGGTACCCGAGGCTCGTCACAGACGACCGCATCGGCCTCGCCGAGCGCCTCTGCCCCTGGCTCACGGACGATCGCCACGCCGACACCATGAACTTGCTTGGGACGCCGCAGGCCCTGCGGTGCTCCTGTGTCGCGGGTGCCAAAGCCGTGGTCCACCGGCAGAAGGCGCGCCTGCAGGACAGGGCTCATGCCTCGCGCACCTCGAGGCGTGCTTCCAGCTCTCGTAGATCAGCCGGAAGTTCCGCCTCGAAACTCAAGCGCTCCGCGGTCACCGGATGGATGAAACCCAGACACGCCGCATGCAGGGCAGGCCTGTCGAAACGCACGGGGCCCTTCGCACGGCGGCCCTTTCCGTAGGCGTCGTCGCCTAACAATGGCATGCCATTGGAGGATAGATGCACACGAATTTGATGGGTCCGCCCCGTCTCGGGCCGAATCGCCAGGCGCGCGATCCCGCTCGCCAGATAGCGCTTCTCCACCTCCCAATTCGTGCGCGCCTCCCGCCCGTGACGTGTCACGATGGACATGCGTTTGCGGTCGCGCGGGTGCCGCCCGATCGGTTGATCGATATGACCCCGATCCAGATTCGGAACGGTTCGCACCCATGTCCTGTAGAGGCGGTCGATCTCGTGGCTCTGGAACTGCTCTGCGAGCGCCAGGTGGGCTGCGTCGTGTTTGGCGACCACCATCACTCCCGATGTCCCTCGATCGAGTCGATGCACGATCCCAGGACGCATCACACCGCCGATCCCCGCCAGGTCGCCACAATGATGCAGCAACGCATTCACGAGCGTGCCGCCGCTATGGCCGGGTGCCGGGTGCACCACCATGCCAGCCGGTTTGTCCAGAACGATCACGGCATCGTCCTCGAAAAGGATGGCCAGCGGAATCGGCTCGGGCAGGACTTCCGACGCCACGGGATCCGGCGGATCCGCTTCGATGGTATCCCCCTCGCGGACCTGGGCGCTTGGCTTGGCGGCGGCACCGTTCAGCTGGAGATGTCCGCTACGTGCCCAGCGTTGCACCTGGGCCCGCGGCACCCCGAACGAGGTGGCAGCGACCTGGTCGAGGCGTTGACCCGCCTCGGCCTCGCCAACCCGAAGCCGCAACTACCAGATCCTGGACGACACGCCGGCGCTGCGAAACACCATCACATCCACGAGCGCGCGATCGAAGGCGTTGGTCTTTGCCGCCACATCCGGTGTCACCCGCGATGCGAAGTAGGTACGCGCCTCGCGAATCTCCGGTGCCAGACGAGCGAAAAGATCATCGCGTTCGATGCCGAGCCGAACCTTCTCGGGATGGTAGGTCATGACATCCGAGAGGATGGCGCGCGCCAGACGCGTCGCGCGCTCCGTATCGTCGATCAGTTGCATGGCTCAGCCTAACGCCGGGCGCGTCGCCCCAGAGGGCGGCGCTTCTCGGGCGTGTGCTCGCGAAACCGGGCCATGTATCCGTCGGCCACCGGGCTCGATTCCAAGCCGATGCACCTTGCGAGCGAAACGACGAAGCCCCGCACGTAGACTGCCGCCGGGAGATCCTCGAACTGATCCTGCTCGATGTACTGCAGGTAGGTCGGATTGACCTTCGTCACCTCGGCGATTTTTTCGAGATCGATGCCTCGGCGCAGACGAGCGCGGCGCAGGCGGGCCCCCGTCCACTCCGTGTCGCTGCCTTCGTCCCCGGCATCGTCGAAAGCCTCGATTTCCGCGGGCACCAGATCGACCGACGAGCCTGTGACCGTCTCATCGACGAATTGCAGATCGAGATCGACCTCCTCGAAATCCAGCTCGGTTTCGACGGGCTCGAGCCGGCGATCGTACTCGGCTTTCGTATCCGGCTCCGAGAGCACCCGATAGGCCAGCTCGATCCGCTCCCGGATGGCCTCGGACTCACCCTCTTCGTAGAGCGAGTAGGTGGCGAGACCATCCGCGGCCCAGGTGGTCTGGGCGATCCGGTAGGCACGCACGACCTCTTCGACCGGGGATCCGGCCTGGATCTCGAGTACATCGTAATGCGTCATTTCGGAGAGGGGCTTCATCGGGACGATCCTGCATCGCGAGCTGCTTCAACGAGCTTTCCAGCCACCCGCTGAAGATACACCGCTGCGTCGCTTTCGGGATGAACCTCCGTCAGCGGCTTTCGAAGCAACACGGCGTCTCGAACCGCCTGGTCCCGGTTCACGTAGCCGACGTAATCGACCTCGATGCCGAAGAATTTCCGACACACACTGCGCACGGAGAAGCCGAGCTTGATGTCTTCCGTGCTGGCGACCTCGTTCACGACGACCCGCGGCCGGAAGGTCTTCATGGTGGCCGCGAAGCGCTGACCTTCCTCGGGATCCATCTCCTCGACCGCCCGAAGCAGATCCAAGGGCGTGCGGATTCCGCGATCATTGCGTTGGTCCATCGCCTCGCGCACGCACTCGCGCACGTCGTGCTTCTGCATCGCCAGCTGCATGCGCCGGTAGAACGCCGCACGGATGAAGGTGTAGGTGTTCTCGACGGAAGTCGGCTCCGGGTGCAACACCAACAGCCCTTCGTCGCCTACCAGGAAGTAGTCGATGTTCGCGGGATGGGCGCCGGCACCGCAATCGACGAACACGAAGTCGCACGGCAGCTCGCGCAGGGCGCCGAGCAGCTCTGCTCGCCGTGCTGCGCTGGGTTGCGCCGCCGCCAGGTTGCCATGGGTCGCAGCGAGCAGACCCAGACCATGATGGGGCGTCTCCTGCAGCAGGTTCTCGACCCGGCTCTCCCGGCCCGAGACGAAATCCGCAAGGCTGGCCCGCGGTGTCTTCACGCCTAGCCAGGTGTGCAGGTTGGGGCCTTCGATATCCGTATCGACAGCCACCACTTTGTAGCCGGCACGTGCCAGGGTGTGGGCGAGATTGGCGGAGAGAAAGGTCTTCCCCACGCCACCTTTGCCACCACCTACGGCGACGAGTCGGGCTCTAGGAAGATGAGGGGGCGTGCTTGCGGTCACGGGACTCCGGCCGGCGTGCGGCGTGCTTGCGGTCACGAATTTCCAGGCGGTGTACGCCCCTACTCTGCCAGCTCGACGTTCCAGTAGGAAGCGTCGACCACACTCAGGAAGGGCTTCCACTCTTCATAGCGCACGCTCGACAACATCAGGTTCATGAGCGGCGTCCAGCGCGGTCGCTTGGGCTGGCTGAGCAACTTCATGCCGGCCTGCCGGGGGGTTCGCCCCCCCTTCTTGCGATTGCAGTCGACACAGCTGGTGACGACGTTCAGCCAGGTACTGCGACCGCCGAGAGCGCGGGGCACGACGTGGTCGAGATTCAGCTCGGCGCGGCTTGGCTTCCGCGAGCAGTACTGGCATTGGAAACCATCGCGCGCCATCAAGTTGATGCGACTGAAACGCACGTGGCGCTTGGGCAGCCGGTCGAACGCGACCAACACGATCACGCGCGGGACGCGAATACGCCCGGACGACGTGCCGATGGCCTCCGCATCGCGGGCCACGGCCAACTGGCTCCAACCCTCGAAATCGAAAGTCTGGTACTGAGCGTCGACAGCCCGCGCAATCCCCTGGTAAAGCAAGGCAAACGCCCGCCGCACCGACGTTACGTGGATCGGCAGATACGAGCGATTGAGTACGAGGACGCTCGAGTTCAACATGGGATTGCCCTCGGGGGAGGCTACCTGAGGCCGAGGGCGTGGGCGAGGGCTTGTTCGACGAGAACGTCTTCACCGCCCTGAAGTGTGCGGGCATCGATCCATACGCGATCGTCCCGGGTGCGTGCGAGCACGGGCACCGGCGCTCCGCGAAGCGCTTCGGCCAACGCATCGGCCCCCGCGGTTGCCCGGATCGCGACGGCCACACTCGGCAGCTCGAAACCCGGCAGCGAGCCTCCACCGACCGCCCCTGGAACCGCCAGCACCTCGATCTCCGCTGCATCCTGGAGCCGTTCACCCAGGCGCTTGGCGAGGGCGCGGGCGCGCTCACCCACCTGCTCGAGGGGCTCGAGCAGCATACGCAGCGTCGGGATCTCCTCGCGACGATCCTCCAGCAGGAGGCGCAGCGTGGCATCCAGAGCGGCCATTCCGAGCTTGTCGAGGCGAAGGGCCCGCGCCAGAGGGCTCGCGCGCAGTCGGCCGACGGTCTCACCCGGGCCCAGCACGATGCCGGCTTGAGGGCCGCCGAGCAGCTTGTCGCCAGAAAAGCACACCAGGTCGGCGCCTTGTTGCAGGCGGCCTGGGGCCCAGGAATCGTCGGGTAGGCCCTCCCTGCGCAGATCGAGCAATGTACCGCTGCCGAGGTCGTCGATGACCGGCACCCCGTGGGCATTGCCGATCTGCCGAAGCTCGGGAATGCCGACCTCGGTCACGAAGCCCTGCTGCTCGAAATTGCTGCGGTGGACCTTGAGGAGCGCACCCGTCTCGGGACCGATCGCCCGCTCGTAGTCCCGGGGATGCGTGCGGTTCGTGGTGCCGACCTCCACCAGCCGAACCCCAGCCTGCTCGAGGATCTCGGGCACACGAAAGGAGCCGCCGATCTCGACCAGCTCGCCCCGGGAGACGATCACGTCGCGACCCCGCGCGAGGGCAGCCAGGGCCAACAGGACGGCGCCGGCGTTGTTGTTTACGACCAGGGCATCCTCGGCCCCGGACAACAAGCAGAGCATTCCGGTCAAGCTCGCCTGGCGCTTGCCCCGACCGCCGCTGGCCAGATCGAGCTCCACATCGGAGTAGCCAAGGCTCGCCGCCGCCACGGCCGAAGCGGCGGCCGGCGCCAGAGGAGAACGACCGAGGTTCGTGTGCAGCACCACCCCGGTGGCGTTCACGACGCGGCCCGGGCTCGTCCGAGCCAGCGCCGCGGCCCGGCGGCGGGCTTCCAGGACGACCTCACCCGCACCTTCACCTGCCTCCAGGGCCGAGCGCGCCTCGGCCACCGCCTGCTGGGCCGCCGCCTGGATGGCCCAGACCGGCAGGTCAGGGGCAGCTTGGGTCAGATCACGGGTCAGCCGATCAATGGAAGGAAGGGCGCGTCGCGGGTCCCCTGCGGGGTTCTTGACCTTGGAGTCACGATCCATGATGCTCCCGGATGAGCTTTGGCGGCCATTTTTCCCGCGGGGTCCTAACCGGGCAGTGTAGCGGGCATCGAGCCGAGCTTGGAGCGCGGACAGAATGGGGTTCATTTTCGCGTGCGCTTCAAGGCCCGGCACCGGCCGCAGCAGAGATTCCAAACCACAAACCACTGAGTGAACCGATTGGCGACACCGCGATTCCAGCTCTTGGTCCCTACCGCGCTTGAGCGCGGTGAGCGTACCGGGCAGCTGTGCGACATCCGGTGTCGGAGCAAAAAGCAACCGAGTTTCGGGACGTTGGCCGAGCTGCCCGTCCCGCAGTGCCTGGCTTTGGCCAGGACACTGCGCGCCTGAACCCTGCCCCGCCGCCATTGGCGGCATTCCAGCCACGGTCGCCCGGACCGGCCCGATCGGCACACCCAAGCCGGAGGCCCCAGGCGTGTACGCGACCTATTCGACGCTCATCTGCGCCCGCGAATCCCGGCCCGAAAGGCGGGAATGCAGAACGAGATCCTGATCAATGCCTCACCCGGCGAAACCCGGGTAGCCATTTTCGAGAAGAAACAATTCGTCGAGCTCCATATCGAGCGGGCGAAGAGCCGCAGTGTCGAGAACAGTGTGGTGAAGGGGCGCGTCACCCGGGTGCTGCCCGGCATGCAAGCCGCCTTCGTCGACATCGGCCTCGAGAAGGCCGCGTTCCTCTACGCCGGCGACTACGTCGAGAACATCGAGAAGCTCGATAGCACGGATGGTGATCCGCGCGGCCGACGACGCCGCGGCCAGGGAAAGCGCGTTTCGAGCATCGAGACCCTGCTCCATGAGGGACAGGAGATCGTCGCGCAGATCGCCAAGGAGCCGATCGGCACCAAGGGTGCGCGCATCACCTCCCATGTTTCGATTGCCGGCCGCCACCTGGTGCTCACGCCCTGGGCCCAACGTGTGGGGGTTTCGCGCAAGCTCGACAACGATCGGGAGCGGCGGCGCCTGCGCGACATCGTGAACAAGGTCAAGCCCGCCGACCTGGGTTTCATCATCCGCACCGCCGGTGGCGGCACCCGCGAGGCCGATCTCGAAGCGGACGTGAACTACCTGACCTCCGTCTGGGATGACGTACAGATCAAGAAGGATCAGGTGCGCGCGCCGGCGACCCTCTATGCCGAGCCGGCTCTGGCCCTGCGTGTGGTGCGCGATTTCGCGAACTCCGAGACCAAGCGGATCGTGATCGACTCACCTGAAGCGCATAAAGAGCTGACCGAGTTCGTCGACAAATTCGTCGCGGATCCGAAGCCCAAGATCGAGTTGTACAAGGGTTCGGATCCGATCTTCGACCACTTTGGCTGCGAAGCGCAGATCGACCAGAACCTCGGACGCAAAGCGTGGCTCAAGAGTGGTGGCTACCTGATCATCGATCAGAGCGAGGCGTTGACCGCGATCGATGTGAATACGGGCCGCTATGTGGGCAAGCGGGATCTCGAGGAAACGGTGCTGCGCACGAACCTCGAGGCGGTTCGCGAGGTGGTGAATCAACTGCGCTTCCGAAACATCGGCGGCCTGATCATCATCGACCTGATCGACATGGAGAGCGCCGAGAACCGGGACAAGGTCTACCGCTCGCTCCAGGAAGCGATCCGTGGGGACAAGGCCAGGACGAACATCCTCAAGATCTCCGAACTCGGACTCGTCGAGATGACGCGCAAGCGCACCCGCGAGAACCTGGTCCAGATGCTCTGCGAGCCCTGCGCCTACTGTGAGGGCAAGGGCTTCGTGCTCTCGGACGAGAGCGTCGCCCACAAGATCCTGCGCGAGATCCGCAAGGACCTGCCGAACTTCTGTGGGCGTGAGGTGGCCGTCACCGTCAGCCGGCGGGTCGCCGAGCAGTTGCTCGGCTCGGAGCGGGCCACCCTGCATGCGCTCGAGGAGGATCTGGGCCGCGAAATCGAGATCCGGGCACGCAGCGATTTCCATCAGGAGCAGTTCGAGATCACTTCTGAATCCGAAGGACCCCCGGTGGTGCTGGAGCTGCCATGGATGTCCGCGCCGGAGGAGCCGAAGAAGGCCCAGCCGAAGGCAGCTGCAAAGGAAGAGCCGGACACGGCCGAGAAGCCTGAGCTGGAAGCCGCTGAGACCGCAGAGCCGGAAGCTGCCGCGGAGAAGGAACCGGAAGCTGCGGAGAAGGCCGAGGCGAAGGCGGAAGAGGCCAAACCGGACCCGGTCGAGCCGGAGGAGAAGCAGGAGGCCGAGCCGGTCGAAGAGCAGATCGCCGCGAAGCCGACCGGGGCGCCGATCGAAGAGATGGTCAGCCTGGACGATCTGGCCGATCCCCTGGGGGAGCATGATTCCCCTGAAGAGGCGGTCAGCGCCCCGGCCCCCGGGCCTCCGGTATTGGCCGCACCGGCGGAACCGGTTGACGCTCCAAGCGAATCGCCGATACTCCCCCGGTTCCAGGATCCGGAGGAGTCGTAATGTACGCGGTGGTGAAGACGGGCGGCAAGCAGGTGCGGGTTTCCCCCGGCCAGGCGGTGCGCGTCGAGAAGCTGGCCGGCTCGGTCGGCGATGCCGTGGAATTCGGCGAGGTCCTGCTGGTGGGTGGCGAGGGCGACGCCCAGGTCGGAACGCCCCTGGTCTCCGGTGCCAAGGTGGTGGGTACGATCACCGCCCAGGCCCGCAGCCCCAAGATCACGATCTTCAAGATGAAGCGGCGCAAGGGCTATCGGCGCAAGCAGGGCCATCGTCAGGCCTACACCGAAGTCCGCGTCGAGTCGATCAACAGCTAACGTCAGGGAGTGGGCCAGGCCCGCGCCCGATCAACGAGAGAGCCGAAATGTCGCATAAAAAAGGTCAGGGAAGCTCCAGGAACGGGCGCGACTCCAACGGGCAGAGGCGGGGCGTGAAGCGCTTCGGCGGCCAGGTGGTGCGTGCGGGAAACATCCTGGTGCGACAGGTGGGAACCAGGATCCACCCGGGCCTGCATGTCGGCTGCGGCAAGGATTACACGCTCTTCGCGCTCCGCGATGGCGTGGTGCAATACGGCAAGTCCAAGGGCAAGGTCGTTGCCCGTGTGGAGCCGTCGAACTAACGAACCCGGGGCCGCCAGACGCACGAACGTCGGGGGTGCCCCGATGAGCGTGTCCCATGGCCACTGAATCGTTCATCGACGAAGCCACCCTCGTGGCGATTGCCGGCGACGGCGGCGACGGAATGGTTGCCTTCCACCGCGAGAAGTTCATCGCGCGTGGAGGCCCCAGCGGGGGCGATGGTGGGCGCGGCGGCAATGTCGTGTTCGTGGCCGATCGCAACCTCGCGACGCTGCGTGACTACCGTTACCGCAAGGAACTGCGTGCGGAGCACGGCGCCAAGGGGGGCGTCAGCGATCGCACGGGGGCCGGCGGAGATCACCTCGAGGTGCGGGTGCCGATCGGCACCCTGCTCTTCGATACGGCCGCGCCGGAAGATGCCGAACCCTTGGTGGACCTCGCGCAGGACGGCCAGCGTTTCGTTGCGACCCACGGAGGCCGGGGCGGGCAGGGCAATGCGCGCTTCGCCACACCGACGCGTCAGGCGCCGGATTTCGCGACGGCGGGCAAACCCGGCGAAAAACTCCGCCTTCGGCTCTCCTTGAAGCTGATCGCGGATGTCGGCCTGGTCGGCTTGCCGAATGCGGGCAAATCGACGCTCCTGCGTCGGCTCACACGGGCGCGTCCGCGCGTCGCCGACTATCCGTTCACGACCCTGGTTCCGAACCTTGGTGTCGTAGAGAGCGATGAGGTCCGCTTCGTGGTCGCAGATATCCCCGGTCTGATCGAAGGCGCCAGCAGCGGCGCCGGGTTGGGCGATCGTTTCCTGCGTCACGTCGAGCGAACCCGGGTGCTCGTCCACCTGCTCGATGGTGCCGCCTTGCTCGATCCGAGCCGTGATCTGCTCTCCGAGTATGAAACGATCCGCGGCGAACTCTCGGCCTACGACGCCTCGCTGCTCGAGCGGCGCGAGATCGTCCTGCTGAACAAGACGGATCTATTCGCGGACGGCGCAGCGTTGGAACCGGTGGAGGCCGAATTGCACGAGCGCGGATGTCAGGTCCTGCGGATTTCGGGAGCGACCGGTGACGGCACCCTGGAACTCGTAAAGGAAATCGCCCTCGCCCTCGAGGAGTTGGACGCATGACCCAGCGAAAGATCGCGCTCGACGCGAAGCGCATCGTCGTGAAGATCGGCAGCGGAGTGCTCACCGATGGCGGCGCCGTGCGACCTCGCGTGATGGGATCGATTGCGCGGCAGGTGGCGGCCTTGATGGACGAGGGGCGCGAAATCGTTCTCGTCTCTTCGGGCGCAATCGCTCTCGGCGCCCGTTCGCTGGGCTGGTCCCAACCCGGTCGATCGATCCCCGAGAAGCAGGCCGCCGCGGCCGTCGGGCAGATCGGGCTAGCGGAGCTGTGGCGCCGGCGCCTCGATCGCCACGACAGGCTCGTCGGACAGGTGCTCGTCACACGCACGGGCCTCGAGGATCGGGAGCGTTTCCTGAATGCTCGCCACACGCTGACCGCCTTGCTAGGCCTCGGCGCCGTGCCGGTCGTGAACGAGAATGACACGGTCGCCACCGAAGAGATCCGCTTTGGCGATAACGACAACCTCTCCGCCACCGTCGTCAATCTGGTAGGCGCCGACCTACTCGTGATCCTCACCGATGTAGACGGGCTGTACGAGCACCCGCCGGTTCCGGGCGAAGTCAAACCGGCCCTTGTACCGCTGGTCGAGAAGATCGACGCACGGGTGAAGAAGGCCGCCGGCGGCTCCGAGAGCGCCTTCGGCCGCGGTGGCATGATCACCAAGCTCGAAGCCGTCGTCTCGGCTTCGCGAAGCGGCGCTGCAACCGTTCTCTGCAACGGCCAGAAAGATGGAGCGCTCACCCGCGTCGCGGCTGGCGAGGATGTGGGCACGCTCTTTCTGGCCGGCAATCGGCTGGCCGGACGAAAACACTGGCTCGCCTACACGGCGCGCCCTCTCGGGCGGGTCGAGGTGGACGCGGGAGCCGTCGTGGCGTTGCGCGATCGCGGCCGCAGCCTGCTCGCAGCGGGCATCGAAAACGTCGAGGGCCGCTTTGGCATCGGCGATCCCGTGTCTTGCATCGACCCGACCGGAAACGAATTCGCCCGGGGCCTCACCGCCTATGGCGCAGACGAGATCGAGCGCATCAAGGGCCGCAAGGCCAGTGAGATCAACCCAGTGCTAGGCTACTCGAACGGCGACGAGGTGATCCATCGGGACGACCTCGTGCTGCTCGACTGACCCGGCCGGACGAGCCGGGTACGGACGAAACGGGCCGAGCGAACGGAAATTCCACGAGGCATCCCATGGAGCTGGAAGAACAGATCGAAACGCTTTGTCGGCAAGCCCAGGCCGCCAGCCGCGTCCTGGCGGCGCTCCCCAGTAGTACCAAGGACGGCTGGTTGCTGAGCGCCGCCGAGCACCTCGAAGCCAGCCGGGAAACGATTATCCTGGCCAACCGCCGCGACATCGCAGAGGCCGAGGACAAGGGTGTCGCGGCGCCGATGGTTCGCCGCCTCTCCCTGGAAGGGGGCAAGTGGGAGGACATGATCGACGGGCTGCGCCAGGTCGCGCGCCTGCAGGATCCCGTTGGTGAGATCAGCGAGATGAGCGTGCGACCGAACGGGCTCCGCGTGGGACGCATGCGCATTCCCCTCGGCGTGATCGGCATGATCTACGAATCGCGCCCGAACGTCACGGTGGATGCCGCGGCGTTATGCGTGAAAGCCGGCAACGCGGTGATCCTGCGCGGCGGCTCGGAAGCCTTCCACTCGAACCAGGCCCTCGGTACGGTACTGCGCTCGGCGACAGCAGATGCGGGCTTGCCCGAGGATGCCGTCCAGCTCCTCCCCACCACCGACCGGGACGCCATCGATCATCTTCTCAAGATGGATCGTTATGTCGATCTGATGATTCCCCGTGGCGGCGCACCCTTGATTCGCAAGGTCATGCGTGAATCGTCGATCCCCGTGCTCGCGCACGATGAAGGCGTATGCCACGTCTTCCTCGATGCGAGTGCCGAGGTCGAGATGGCCGCCGCCATCGTCCAGGATTCGAAGCTTCGGCAGATGGCGATCTGCAATGGCCTCGAGACACTCCTCTGCCACCGGAGAGCCGCTACCCGCGTGCTGCCCGAGGTCTTGAAACGTCTTCACGAAGAGGGCGTCGAGATCCGCGGCTGCAGCGCGACATGCGAGGTGTTCTCGGAGGCCGTCCCCGCTTCCGATTCGGATTGGAGCGCTGAGTACCTCGACAAGATCCTGGCGGTCAAGGTGGTCGACGATCTCGACGCTGCGGTCGCGCACGTGCAGCGCTTCGGCTCCGAGCATACGGACGTGATCGTGACGAGCGACTACGCCTCTTCCCAGGAATGGGTGCGACGAGTCAACTCATCGACCGTAGGCGTGAACTGCTCGACCGCGTTCTCGGATGGTTATCGCCTGGGGCTCGGTGCCGAAATCGGAGTCTCCACCTCCAAGCTGCACGCTTTCGGACCGATGGGACTCGAAGGGCTCACGACCCGCAAGTTCGTGCTCTTCGGGGATGGCCAGCTACGCGAATGAGCGCATCCGCTTGAATCGGCTGGTCGGCATCTTCGGGGGCACCTTCAACCCCGTCCACGTCGGGCATCTACGCGCCGCCGAAGAGGTGGCGGAGAGCCTGGGGCTCGCTCGTGTGCTCTTCGTTCCGGCGGCGGATCCGCCGCTGAAACGCGACGGCGGCGTGTTCCTCGCCCCGGCCAGCGACCGCTACCGATGGGTAGAGGCCGCCACTGCCGACAACCCGCGCTTCGAGGTTTCCGCCGCGGAGCAGGGCCGAACGGGGCCCTCCTATCTGGTGGATACCTTGCGGCTTCTCCGAGAAGAACTCGCCCCGGCCGAGTTGGTGTTCATCCTCGGCCAGGATGCCTTCACCCAGCTCGATGCCTGGCGAGCCCCGGAAGCGCTGCCTACCCTCGCTCACTTCGCGGTGGTCACCCGCCCGCCGGGAGATGGCGATCTGGCCGACTGGCTCCCGGCTTCGCTGGCTGCGAACGTCGAGGTCGACGCGAGCGGACAACTCGCTCGGCATCACACGGCGGGCACCTGGATCCGCCGCGTTCCGATCTCGGCCTTTGACGTCTCGGCCACCGACATCCGCCAGCGACTGCGAGACGGCCGCTCCATCCGCTATCTGGTTCCCGACGTCGCTCGGGAGCCGATCGAGAAATGTGACGCCTACAAGGGCCAACCCTGTGACTGAATCCCCCACCGACATCACCGCCCAAGAACGAGTGCGCATCCTGGCGGACGCCGCCCTCGAGCTGAAGGCCCAGAACCCCGTAGCCCTCGACGTGCGGGAACTCACTTCCTTCGCGGACGCGTTCCTGATCTTGACCGGAACGTCGAATCGACACGTTCGCTCGATCGCGGACGCCGTGATCCAGGCGTCCAAGAAGAGCGGCCGGAAGCCGCTCGGGGTCGAAGGTGAAGAGGAGGGGCGCTGGGTCCTGATCGACCTTGGGGATGTGGTCGTTCATATCTTCCTCGGCGAGACGCGTGAATACTACGATCTCGACCGGCTCTGGGAAGATGCGCCCACGATCGAACTGCCCAGCGGCGGCGACGCGGCTGCGTAGACCGTGGCAGGCGTGAGACGCGCCGCGCCCTGCTAGCCTCGAACTGGCCCGGTCCCGCGGAAACCGCGATGGGCATGTTGGATCGAGACCGGTGGCTCCGTGTGTTGGAGATGCTTCTCCTCCCAGACGGCTGCGCCATGTGTGGACGCGCCATCGAACATCCACCGTTCTGTCGGCTCTGTGCGCCGCCGCCAGCTCTGCCTGTGGTCATGCCGCCCCCGCGTCCGCTGGCCGCTTGGGCGGCTGAAGTCGCCTACACCGACACCTGGAAGGACTGGATCCACCGCTTCAAGTATCCCGGATCCGGGTTGATGAGCCTCGACCCGGCGGCCGACGCGGTCGTGTTGACGCTGGTCCGGGCGGCTACACGACGGGTGCCCGCCGCCTTCGTGCCGGACATCGTGGTTCCGGTGCCACTCCACCGCTCCCGGCGACGCGAACGCGGCTTCGACCAGGCCGCCGTCCTGGCCCGTGCCGTCGCTCGAGAGGCGGGCGCGAAGGCCGGTCTCCGGTGTTGGCGATCACGAGAAACCGTAGAAATCTGATCATCTAGCCGTGGTCGCGCGCGAGTGCTGGTTTCTCGTCAGAACGGCGAATCGGTGTCGGTCGGATCGGTGTCGAGTTCGCGATCGAGAGCCGCGAGGTAGTGT
>JAAETT010000222.1 GCA_024228115.1 bacterium | reverse complement strand
TCTCACGCGCCAAGTCCAAGCCTGGCAAGACGATCGCAACCGAACGACGAAGGGCGTCGACTGGCAATTCACGACCCAACAAGCCCGCGTGAAACTGCGACGACTCTACCCCCAGCTTTTGGTGTGACAAGGGACTAGCCATGATGGCCCCAAGGCTGGAAGAGCTGCGTCGGGTACTGAAGAAAACCGGCTCGATCTACCTGCACTGCGACCCCACAGCCAGCCACTACCTAAAGATCCTGATGGATGCTGTTTTCGGAGTGCGTGGATTCCGAAACGAAGTCGTCTGGAAGCGCACGCCATTTTCCGGAAGCAGCAAGGCGCGAGCACGTCAGTTCCCGAAATCGCACGATGTTTTGCTCTTCTACGCGAAGGGTGACTCTTGGAACTGGGACGCGCCCACTATCCCCTACGAAGACAAGTATATTAAGCGGTTTAAGTGGGACGACGGAGACGGCCGTGGTGTGTATCGGAAGACTCTGTTGAAGACCTATTCCGAAGATACGCTCGAGCGACTCAAGAACGAGAACAGGCTGATCGAGCCGACCAAGGAAGGTGCGAACTACTCGTACAAGCAATATCTGTCGGAAAGCAGCGGTCGAAAACAGATCGACGACGTATGGACGGACGTGAACGCGATCAACCCGGTCGCCAAGGAGAGGCTCGGATACCCAACACAAAAACCAGTCGCTCTGCTCGAACGGATAATTGCCGCGAGCAGTACTCCGGGGGCTGTGGTTCTAGATCCCTTCTGCGGCTGCGGAACGACAATCGAGGCGGCACAGAAGCTAGGTAGGCCGTGGATCGGAATTGACATTACACACCTCTCTGTCGGGCTCGTGAAGCACCGAATCCGGGGTGCTTTCGTGGATGCGAGCTTCGAGGTGTTGGCGATCACGAGAAACCGTAGAAATCTGATCATCTAGCCGTGGTCGCGCGCGAGTGCTGGTTTCTCGTCAGAACGGCGAATCGGTGTCGGTCGGATCGGTGTCGAGTTCGCGATCGAGAGCCGCGAGGTAGTGT
>JAAETT010000221.1 GCA_024228115.1 bacterium | reverse complement strand
GGCTTCCAGGGCAACCCCGGCTCACACCCGATCCGGAGCCTTCGCGGTCCCGGGCGCCCCAGACCCTACTCACCGCAACAATTCAACCGAGAATCCCACGCTACGCGGCCGATCTCGCTTCTACCGCGCAGACTCCTAGCTTGGAAACCTCGGCCATGAATTCTTCGCGGGTGAGAATCCCCTTGCGCAGCAGCAACTTCGTGAGCGCCTGGAGAAGCTGTCGGGTACGAACCTCACCGCGAGACTCGGCCCCCGAAGAGGCCGCATCGGTTCCCGCAGAAGGCGTCCCAGGACCCTCGATCTCGTCGAGCCAGATTTCCTGATCCAGCTGGTCGCTGCCATCGGGAACCGCGGCAGCCGACGCAGCCTCTGCACTGAGCTCGAGCACGATCGTATGCTCGACGGGCCCACTCTCGTGTTGGCGATCACGAGAAACCGTAGAAATCTGATCATCTAGCCGTGGTCGCGCGCGAGTGCTGGTTTCTCGTCAGAACGGCGAATCGGTGTCGGTCGGATCGGTGTCGAGTTCGCGATCGAGAGCCGCGAGGTAGTGT
>JAAETT010000220.1 GCA_024228115.1 bacterium | reverse complement strand
GAGATGATCGGACTTCTTGGCATGCTTGGTCATGGTGGCGGTTCCTTCTTGGTGTAGTGACCCCCTCCGTAATACACGGAGGGTGAAGGAGCCGCCGCTCTCAAACTCTCAGAAAATCAACCGGTTCTGGGACATCCCCACGAGTTCGATCATCCGCTGTTTGTGCGCTGCTCCATAGGCACTCAGCTCGAAGAGGCCGTTGAGCTCCGCCACAGCATCGATAACGCGGCTGGCCTCGCCCTCGGCGGACTCGTTGAAGACCTTGGCGCGATCGAAGAGATTCTCGACGTTGAAAGCTGCGATCTTCATCTTGCGTAGACTCCGAACCCTGGGTTGTCTGGTCGGTACGCCCTTACCTCGGCTGGCCCTGCCGGCGATGGTATCACCAATCCGCTCGTGGGTGGCCGAAACGGGGCAAGATGCAACGCCCGGGAGCCGAAGCCCCCGGGCGAGGTCGGGGCTAGGCCTCGTTCCGGTCCTTCGGCAGGGGCACGCGTAGCGTCACCACGCCGCCGACGGGGAAGGAATCGAGGCGGACCTGGATTCCGTTGCCGTCGTTGTGCATCCACGCAGAGCCGACGGCGCGCCAGATGGCCTTCTGTTCGTCGCCACGGTCAATGACCTGGTAGGCGATGAAGTCGGGGCCGTTGGGGCTCGGCTGAGCCTGGGTGGTCTTGCGTGAGGTTGTTTTCGTAGGCATTGGATGTCTCCTTGGTTTCTGTTTCTTGAGAGCTGCATCCGTCGCAGCCCTTTCTCGCCCTCCCGTGCAGCGCGGATTGAGCCGGACGGCGATCAGCTTGTTGGGGGAGACCTTCAGGGGGAACCGAGAAGCGCCCATCGCTGAACAGTCCGGCGGCCGTGCCAAGGGAATAGGGGCAGGAAAGGGCGGATGTGGCGGGTGCATCGCGCAAGGAAGAGGACCGGGACCAAGGAGAGAGCCGCCGAAGGAGAAGACCGGGGGAAGTCCAAGCTGCCGGACGCGCGTCTACGAACTCCGGTTCGGTTCGAGGGTCGCGAGTACATCGAGAAGGACATTTGCGCCGACCGCCTGGACGTTTTCCGCAAGAGGGAACACATCGGCGCCAGGATGAACGACGAACAGTTGATCGAGCGAAAGATCCTCGAGAGCGGATCGCATGGACCGGGCGGGCCGCCATGCGGCGCCCTCGAAGTGCACCACCACCACGTGGTCGAGAAACTCGACCGCCACAGCTGCGCGAGGATCGCCGAGGAAGACCATGGCCAAGACGTAGGAGGCGGTGGCATCGCAGGCCGTGATCTGCGAGACCTTTCCGATGTAAGGCAGAAAAGTTGTTTGCGGGGCCTGGAGAATCGTGATAGAGAAAACAGAGTTGGAGATGCTAGGCGGTGTGCCGGTGTAGGCGCGATATTGAACTGCTCGCAGTTCAAGCCTTCCGCTTAGACCACGAGACTAACCGGTAGAGGCCAAGATGGAACACGAATTCAAGGATCTCGATTCGCTCGACTTGGGTGACTCGGAAGGGGACGCCTAGCGATGGGCAGCCGAGAACCCCCATCATCTCGCGAGAAACCTTCACTCGCACAGAGGTTCCAATGCGAGTCGGAAGGGTACGACGGAAACGATTGCCCGGAGTTCCAGCGGCTCCTGTCAGCGGCCTTCGCTCAAGGTGTGTGTCGTGATGATGTTGCTGCCGCTTTTGAGACCCCGGTCGGCGTCGTGCGGCTCTGGGAGAGCGGCGACAACACGCCGGTCGCTGTACGGCGCAAGAGCGTTATCCGCTACGTTCGCGAACGGCTCGCCAGCTAGGGAACGCGCTCCCAGGTGTCTCCGGCGATCGTATCAAGGAGTTCGCGTTCTTCAGTCAAGAGGCGAAGATTCACGTGCAGAATCATTTCTTCCCGCTGCGCCGGCTTAACTCGAATAGTGTGACCGTTCTCGTCACGAACGAAGTGTCCGGCTTCATCTCGTTTGCACTTGTATCGGGAGAGCTTGAATCTCAATCCTTTGCGGTTCTCGTCGCAGCGGGAACCAAGCTTCAGAAGTTTCAGCAGTTGATCCGCGAGTGCTGGGACTTGGTCTTTCTCTAGGACAAGCCAGATTTTTTTGCGGTCTTCCTCCGCAAGCGGTTCAGTCTGGTCATCGTTCCTGACGCGCGAAAGAACATGGTTGCGTTCGTCGACCAAGAGGGGCGGGGGCTCACTTGGCCACTGACGAAACCCCATATCAAGGAGCTTTCCCCAGTTGTTGTCGTTCTTGCTGTCTACGATTCCGAAATACCGCGTGAGGTACTGATTGCTCGCAAAGCTGCTCAATGCACGGTATCGGTGAAGGAACTCGTGGAGCGTGAAGCCCCATTCCGCTTTGCCGTAGCCGCCAAGCTCGTCAGAAATACGAGCCAATCCGGCTTCGTGGTAGTGCCCGGCGAGGTATTGGAAGACGGCTCCGCAACCATGAATCTCACCCGATGTACATTCCCGAAAGATGAATCCCTGCTTGAACTCGCAGGCTTTAAACAACTGGCTGTCCGGCCGAGCGGATGTCAAGTCTGTTCGGTTCGCATTCCAGAAATCGATGAGCTGGAGCGGCTCGGTTGCCGCTTCCACGCTGTATTGGGGTGTGTCCGGGGGCATCAGGGCGGCTGGTTTTCTTGCTGATGGAACGGATCGGGCTTGCGGCGGAACCACGGCAGCCGAGAGCTGCGTAGGGTATCATAAATCGCGGACATGGACGTCGGCGCTCAAGATTGGGCCTCGACATCCGAAAGGGAGGGGACCCGGTTGCCGGTATTCGTTGGAGACTACAACGTGTCATGTCTTGCTAGTGCAGGAGAGGCGGCTAAGTACCTCAAAAACATTGAGGAATTGCTTAAGGATGGCGATCCGTCACAAGCCGTTTTTCCTAGTGCAATTTCCGAGGTCCTGCGTTTTGGGGTGACCTACAAGGAGATCGGCGTGGAGTTCGAGACCCCGGAAGGGGTTGTTGCGCTTTGGGCGAGCGGGGACAACGTCCCGGCTTCCGTGAGACGCGCCAGCGTCCTGTCTTGGATCAAAACCCAGATCGACGAGCGCTACAACACAGTTTCCCAGCCTGCCGCCGCGAGCGGCACCGGAGAAGCAACTGGTAGAGCCACCAATGCGTAGGCACTCTGGCTTGTGATCCGGCGGGGCACCGACAAGTAGCGCCTCGTTCGGAGCAAGCTTGGGATGTCACGAGGGTGAACTCCTACGGAATCGGAAGTAGCTCCCATCCCGAGTCAAGGGGGCTATGCGGGTTCGAAGCACGCCCATAGCCGCTGACCCAGAAGTGAAGGCCCGGTTCGCGGGGGTAAGAGGCAGTAACGTGTGGTGCGTCATCGTCCGGCCTGGCTAGCAGTCCGGCGCCTCGGTCTTGGTGTGTGCTTCATGCGGACGTGACCAGCCCGATCGAGCAATCCCGGGCGGGGTAAATTCCCCTCTCCCTGGACAGCACCAATGGAGGGGGCACGACTAGACTACTTCTCGTCCGGGAATCGTGGTCTGGAGTGGATCCGGGGCGAAGGGCCAACCGTATCTCAAGGAGAGGAAGGCCCGGGAGCCGAAGCCCCCGAGCGAGAGTGAGTCGGTTTAGGACTCGCTCTTGGGCGGTAGCGGTGTACGTAGCGTCACCACGCCGCCGACGGGGAAGGAATCGAGGCGGACCTGGATTCCGTTGCCGTCGTTGTGCATCCAGCCGGAGCCGACAGCGCGCCAGATGGCCTTCTGTTCGTCGCCACGGTCGATGACCTGGTAGACGATGAAGTTGGGGCCGTTCGGGCTCGGCCGAACCTGGGTGGTCTTGCGTGAGGTTGTCTTCGTAGGCATTGGATGTCTCCTTGGTTTCTGCTTCTTGAGAGCTGCATCCGTCGCAGCCCTTTCTCGTCCTCCCGTGCAGCACGGTGCAAGCCGGATGGCGATCAGCTTCTTGGGGGAGACCTTTAGGGGGAACCGAGAAGCGCCCATCGCTGAACAGGCCGGCGGCCGTGATATGGGACTAGTCCCTTGTATCGACCAAAGGCGGAAGTGTTGTCATGCTAAGCACTGCGTCCCCCGCAGCCAATCGGTTCTCGCCGTGTGGGGATGTCCCGTCCGCTGTTGATCTTCTCTGAGTGTTGGCGATCACGAGAAACCGTAGAAATCTGATCATCTAGCCGTGGTCGCGCGCGAGTGCTGGTTTCTCGTCAGAACGGCGAATCGGTGTCGGTCGGATCGGTGTCGAGTTCGCGATCGAGAGCCGCGAGGTAGTGTC
>JAAETT010000219.1 GCA_024228115.1 bacterium | reverse complement strand
GAGATGATCGGACTTCTTGGCATGCTTGGTCATGGTGGCGGTTCCTTCTTGGTGTAGTGACCCCCTCCGTAATACACGGAGGGTGAAGGAGCCGCCGCTCTCAAACTCTCAGAAAATCAACCGGTTCTGGGACATCCCCGATGGTCCCGAGCCTTCTGATAAGCCTCTTTCATCAAGAAGCGGGCGAGGCGGCTGGCTGATCCACGCAGATTCCGATCAGTATCAACTCGCAACGCCATCTCCGGTACGTACTCGTTGGTCAAGGGCTTCGGATACCTCTTCGGTTCCTGGCCATACCGGTGCGACGTCTCGAGCGACCTTCTGCGTCGTGATTCGTATAGCGCGTCGTCGTGGTCCCTTTCTTCGTGGCTGATCCACCCAACCGAAACAGCATATTGATAGGCATCGGTGTTGTAGAGGGGCCTTTCGAACCGGTCGGGGCGCGGTCCGGCAAGCCGTCGACGTCGCTCGTTCTTTCGCCGCAGTCGTTCGGCCATAGAACGAGTCTTCTCCTCCGATGGTTCCTCCTGATAGCTTCGTGTCATCGTTTCTCTCCTTGCTTTGATGCAGAGGGCCGGCGAGGGGAGATCCCGAGTGGACATAAGACGAGGGCACGCAAACAAACAGATATCGCTTGCGTTGGCAGCTAGAGTCGTGCACGATGAATTTGGATTAGGAATTCAGCGCATCGAGCAGAGCCTGATATGGGACCCGCCACCTCGGCGGGTTCTGCATTTTTGGGTTCGGTTCTAGAATTGCCCTCCAGTTATTGCCTTATGCCATGTGACACATTTTCGTGTACACATTTCCATCCTGACAGATTCCCCGTTTCATGACAATCGCGTTGTCTTGCCGTCGCTCCACGCGTCCTCTGGCTCGCCGATTATTGCCGCTCCGCAACGACCACCCGGGAGCCTGGCGAACCTCCTAGAGTGCGGGGCCGGCAGGAGCGCGCTTCAATCCTGCGGGCTGCCCCGGAGACCCGACCTGATTGACAGAACACGATCACCCGTGTCTTCTAGTCAGGAGGAGATAACTCGAATGGGAGACAGCGAAAGCGATAGGGAGCAGTCGCCCGATCCGATGGAACTAGTCCGCAAGATCAAGGAGCAGATTCTCAGCGGCCGCACCGAGCCGGAACTACAGCGGATGCTGCGCCTGGTCTTCGGCCTAGCCGAGGGTCCCCACCAGATGGGGGAGCGGGAGTATCGGGATTTTCAGCTCTGGTGCAGCGTCGCGAAGCTCGTACTTCGTCAGCAGACTAATCCGCTTGCGTTCGCGAAAGTCAAACATGACTGCGCGGCACTTCTGGATCGATTCGAGCCCGAGGGCGAGGTGTCTGCGGATTGGCTCGCCGGCCGCGTCTGCCTAGGAGCCATGGGCCACGCTGACCAGTAGAAGGACCGCGTTGCCTTCGGAGTGCCCCTAGTCCTTCTTCAGCGGAGGCAGGGGAACGCGCTTCGTGGGCTTCCCGGATCTGACTCTCTGCCAGTATCCGGGAGGAGGGGTGGGGATGCGCATGGCGCCACACCGCTTTCTGAGTCCGTTGTCCGAGAGATTGAATCGCCGAGACAACCTGAGGATCGGCTCAGTGTTGGCGATCACGAGAAACCGTAGAAATCTGATCATCTAGCCGTGGTCGCGCGCGAGTGCTGGTTTCTCGTCAGAACGGCGAATCGGTGTCGGTCGGATCGGTGTCGAGTTCGCGATCGAGAGCCGCGAGGTAGTGT
>JAAETT010000218.1 GCA_024228115.1 bacterium | reverse complement strand
CAAGTCAATCCGATACCGCTTCTTCGACATACGGGCCCCATGAATCGGCCCGCGACACGGCGAGAACCGATTGGCTGCGGGGGACGCAGTGCTTAGCATGACAACACTTCCGCCTTTGGTCGATACAAGGGACTAGCGCTCTGGATCCTCGAATCCCTCGCAGGCAAGGACGGGCAGTTGTGGATATCGAGGCCAGTGGGTCGGGTGGTTCTCCGCGCGGCCGCAGCGCACGAAGCGGCTACCCCGGTTGTTCGCAGTCAGCCGTACGTGGCGGCAGGCGCTGCACAATCCAGCTCGAGGCGGGGGAGGATCCGTACTCATGGGGGCTGGGTAGGCTGGAGCACCCTCGCAGTCTACACTCCGGGCCCGTGAGCCCTCCTGCTTCCAAACAGTCCGCCTCCCGTTCGGGGGGCCTGCGCGCTCGGCTGGAGCGGGTGCTGGAGCTGGCCGAACGATGGTTGCGGGGAGAACTCGGGGTGTCGGCGGATCCCGAGGCGGTGGCCGCGGGCCGTGCGTTTCGCTTCGAGCGCGTGCGCGGCCGCGGGCAGTTGATTCCCGTTCCCGATCCGGAGGCCTTTGCGCTCGAGGATCTGCTCGGCGTAGAGCGCTCCGTTGCTCGCCTGGTGCGCAACACGAAGCAATTCCTGGCGGGCCATCCCTTCAATCACGCGTTGCTCTACGGAGAGCGCGGAACCGGGAAGTCTTCCGCGGTGAGGGGTTTGTTGACCCGTTTCGGTTCCGAGGGCCTGCGGGTCGTGGAGGTGCGCAAGGCCGACCTTGCTCACCTTCCTGACGTTCTCACCCTGCTGCGCGGTCGGCCCCAGTTCTTTCTGGTCTTTTGCGACGATCTCTCGTTCGCTGATGGGGATGCTGGCTACCGCGAACTCAAGGCGGCCCTGGAAGGAAGCCTCGATGCGCCACCGCGCAACGTCTGCCTGGTCGCGACCAGCAATCGACGGCACCTTCTCCCCGAGCGCCGCTCCGAAAATCAGGAAGTACGTCTCGATGAGGATGGCGATCTCCATCTGGGCGAAACCATCGACGAGAAGCTCGCGCTCTCCGATCGCTTTGGTCTGATGCTGGGCTTCTTCGGGTTCGACCAGAAGACCTACCTTCGCATCGTCGAGCATCATGCGAGGGCGGCCGGGCTCCGGGTCGATCCGGAACAGCTGCGCAATGATGCGCTTCGTTGGGCACTCGATCGTTCTTCCCGTTCCGGCCGCACCGCGCGCCAGTTCGTGAACGATCTTGCCGGGCGCGAGGCCCTCGAGGACGAGGACGAATGATGCGAGGGTTGCTCATCGCAGCATTCCTCGTCTTCGCAGTCCCGAGCTTCGCCGACGAACCCCAGGCCTCCGCCAGCGCGCCCGATTGGGATGAGCTCGACGAGCTGCTCCTGGAAGACGATTGGCTCCAGCCGGACCCCGCCGACCGTGATCCTCTCGAAGGCATGAACCGCAATACCCATGACATGAACGAGGGGATTCTCGTCTGGGTCGTGGACCCCCTGAATCGGGCCTATCGCTTCGTGATGCCGTCGGCGGCTCGCCGGAGCGTTGTGCGTTTCTTCTCGAACCTGAGCGAGCCGGCGGTCCTGGTGAACGATCTCTTCCAATTCGCGCCTCTCGATGCGAGCGAGACGGGGGCGCGTTTCCTGATCAACACGACCGTCGGTGTGGCCGGATTGTTCGATCCAGCGACATCCATCGGTCTGCCCGGTCACAAGACCGATTTCGGAGAGACCCTGGCTGCCTATCGTGCGCCGAGCGGGCCCTACTTCGTGGTGCCGATCCTGGGGCCCTCGACGATTCGCGATGCGATCGGGCAGGCAGTCGATCTCGTCATGCGACCGGATATCTGGTTGCTCGGGCTGGGATCGGTGGTGTTGGTCTCGACCGGAAGCGGCATGGCGACCTACGACATCCAGAAAGGCCGCCTGGAGGCGTTGCGCGAAACCTCCGTCGACTACTACGCAGCGTTGCGCGGCGCCTACCTGCTCGATCGCGATGCCCGAGTGGAAAAACGGGTGTGCGGGCTGGCCTGGCGGTCTTGCGAGGCGGAAGATGTGGTCGAGGCCGCCGTCAGCCGGTAGGTCAGGGCGCCTCGGAAGTGAATTCGCTGCTCGCCTCGCCGGCTTCGATCTTCGCCTCGAGGCGTTCGATCAACGCGTCGAGGCCGTCGGTCTTGATCACACCACCATATTCCGAGCGGCGCAGGGCGAGCTCGCTGACCGTGCCGTTCAGGAACACGTCCATGACCTGCCAACGGCCTTCGCGTTCTTTCATCCGGTAGTGGACGTCGACCGGCTTGTCGTCCGGGGGTTCGATTCGCGTGTGGACGACGCGGGTGCCACGCGCGCCGAGCTCCGCGCCCTGGACGAGCAGCTTCTGACCATCCCAGCTGTTGAACCTCTCGGCGTAGGTGGCGACCGTAATTCGCCGGAAGGTCGCGAGCCAACGGTTCTTGTCTTCATCCGTCAAACCACGCCAGTGGCGGCCGAGGACCTTGGCTGCCATCAGGGGTAGATCATACGTCTGGTCGATGGCCGGCTCGAGCATCTCCTTCCGGCCCTCGAGCCCGAGGCTCTCGGCATTCTTCATGCAATCCACCAACACTTCGTAGAACGCCTCGATCGGGGCGCGAGTCGTCGCGAAGTCGACGGGCTCTTCCGCGAGAGCTGAGGCAGAAGCGAGGCAGGTGAAAGCGAAAACGAGCGGGCGCCACATGGGCGCGAAGGGTAGCGGCCTGGCCCCGCTTGGCCCCGCTTCCTTCCCCATCGGACGGGCGCGCTCGAGTCTGCTAGGCGTCTCCCGTGGCGATTTCGGCGGAGAGGGCTCTGGGGCGCGGTCTGGCGCGCTGGGTCGCATGGGTGGGCGAGCATGGGCACGCCGTGCTCGCCGGGGTCCTGCTGGTGACCTGCCTCGCCGGAGGAATCGCGGCGGGCTACCTGGGCGTGAACTCGGAGACCGACGACCTCTTCGACGCCAACCTTCCGTTCCGCCAGGATCGCGCCCGATTGGATGCGGCGCTTCCCGCGCGTAACGACAATCTCCTGGTCGTGATCGACGCGCCTACGAGCCTGGCTGCTGGTGACGCGGCTGCTTCGCTCGTAGCGCAACTCGAGGCCGAGCCAGCGCAGTTTGCTTCCGCCTTTGCGCCGGGCTCCGGTCCCTTCTTCGAGCGCAACGGGTTGCTTTTCCTCGAGCTCGAGGATCTCGAAGCCCTGGCGGATGATCTCGCCGCTGCTCAGCCCCTCCTGGCCGAAGTGTGGCGGGATCCAACCCTCCGAGGCCTGTTTCGTCAACTGACCCGTGCCATCGATCAGGGGATATTCGATCGGGGCAGCTTCGATTTCGATCAGATGCTGTCGGGGATCACCGCTGCCATCGCTGATGCAGAACGCCGCGAAGCCCGCCCTCGGGCGTTCGGTGAGCTGGTGCTCGGCGGCGATGACGAAGGCCCGGTACGTCGCTTCGTCATCGTGGAACCGAAGCCCGACTATTCGGACTTCGTGCCCGGGCGGGCCAGTGTCGGCCGCTTGCAGGAGATCCTGGTCGAGCGCGGGTGGAACGGAGAGGCGGCGATTCGTGCCCGCATGACCGGCGATCTCGCGCTCAAGACCGAAGAACTCGGGCTGGTGAAAGCCCAGGCAGCAGGCGCTGGGATCGCCTCCTTCGTGCTCGTGGGATTGATCCTGTGGCGGGCACAGCGCTCGGGGCGACTGATCGCGGCAACCCTTCTCACCCTGGCCGTCGGACTGGTGTGGACAGCGGGCTTTGCAGCGGTTTCGATCGGGCACCTGAACGTCATCTCGGTTGCGTTTGCCGTTTTGTTCATCGGCCTCGGCGTCGATTTCGGAATCCACCTGACCCTGCGCTACCGCGAGCTTCGCGAGGGCGATCAGGGCCATGTGTCTGCTCTCTCCGAATCGGCGTCCGGTGTCGGCAGTTCGATCGTGTTGTGCGCGATCACGACGGCGGTGGGCTTCTATTCGTTCGTACCGACGGATTTCCTCGGCGTGGCCGAGTTGGGCGTCATTTCCGGCACGGGAATGCTCTTCAGCCTGGTTGGCACGTTCGTCGTGCTGCCCGCGTGGCTTGGTCTGGGCAGCGGTCCGCGCTTGCCGCACGCCGGATTGCAATCCCTCCGCCTACCGGCCTGGCCCACACGTTTTCCACGCGCAGTGGTCGGCGTTGCCCTTCTCCTCGCTGTGGGTGCGATGATGTTGGTTCCGCGGCTGCGATTCGATGCGAATTCGATGCGCGTGCGGGATCCCAATGCAGCCTCGGTGAAGACCTTCTTCGAGCTCCTCGATGGGGGTGACATCCATCCGTGGAGTATCGAAGTGCTGACGGACGACCTGGCGACGGCGGATGCATTGGCCGTTCAGCTGGAAGCGCTACCGAGTGTGGAACGGACCAGCACGCTTTCGAACTACGTGCCTTCTCGACAGGAAGAAAAGCTCGAGCTGCTGGCTGATATCGCGCTCTTTCTGGGCTTCGATGAACTCGACCGCCTTTCGCCGCCTGACCTCGCAGAGAACGAGGCGGGGCTTCGGGGTTTTCGCGAAGCGCTCGCTGGTCTCGAACAGGGCGAAGCGAGTACTCGCCAACGGGTGGCCGCGGAGCTGGGCACAGCGATCGATCGCTTCCTCGCGGATCTGGATGGGGACTCCGTCGACATCCTTCACGAGAGTCTCGTGCAATCGCTCCTCGATCGGATCACCCGCCTCGAACTCGCCCTGGGAAGCGACGGCGTGGAGCTCGCCGCGCTTCCACCGGTGTTGCAGCGCCGCATGATCGCAGCCGACGGACGCGCCGTCGTCGAAGTCTACCCGGAGAACAGCCTCAACGAGGATGCGGCAGTTGCTGAATTCGTGCGGGAGGTTCGCAGCCTGGCACCGGGCGGGACGGGTACTTCGCCGTTCATGGTGGAGGCCGGGGAGGAGATCAAGCGGGCGTTGCGCCAGGCCATGGCTACCGCTGCCATTGCCGTCGCTTTGATGCTCCTGGTGTTGTGGCGCAGCCCGCGCGACGCGCTCCTTGCACTGGCACCGCTTGCCCTGGCGGCTCTCTTGACCGGAGCCGTCTGTGTGCTCGTCGGGCTGCCGATCAACTTCGCCAACGTCATCGTCGTTCCCCTCCTTCTCGGGATTGGCGTCGATAGCGGTATTCATCTCGTGCACCGTTTTCGCGCCGGCGTGCCGACGGATGGCATCCTCGGCACGAGCACATCGCGTGCCGTCTTCTGGAGCGCGCTGACCACGATCGCGAGCTTCGGTTCACTCGGCCTGGCAAGTCACCGCGGCTTGGCGAGTCTGGGCCAGCTTCTGACCCTCGGTGTCGGGATCACCCTCGCCTGCAACCTAATCTTCCTGCCCGCCCTGCTGACCCTGGTCTCGAAGAAGTCAACCAGCGGGGACGGGGTTTACAATTGACTTCTTGCTTTGCAAGAAGTCAATTGTAAACCCCGTCCCCGCTGGTTGACTTTCAGCTTCCGAGGGCGAAGGCGGAGAGGGTGGCGTTGAAGCCTTCGGGGTTGTCGGTCATCACGGAGTGGCTGGCCTGGCCAACGACGGCGAGTGTTCCGTTGGGGAGGGCTTCCTCCACCATCCGATCGGCGACGTCCGGGCCCAGGATGTCCGACGCCGCGCCGCGGACCACGAGCGTTGGGCAGGGGATCTTCTCGAGGACTGCCCACAGGCGTTTCGACATTTCGCGTTCGTGGGCCTCCATCGCGGCTTCGTCCATGTCCGCACGGGCGGGAAAGAAGGTCGGGTCGAGTTTCCGCTCCCAGCGGCCGTCGTCCCGTTCGCGGAGCTCCGCGGTGGCCATCCGTCGGATCACTCCAGGTGAGGAAGCGGGGAAGTTATGCGCAAGGATGCTCTCGTATTCCTTGACCGACGCCACGGTCCCATCGCCGCGCTGCTCGACCTCACTGCGAATGCGAGAGCTTCCACGCGGATCGTGTTCCGGGCCTGTGTCGACGATCACCAATCCGGCGAGGCGCTCCGCGTTCCCTTCCGCATACGTCATCGCGGTGCGCCCTCCCAGGGAGTGGCCCACCAGAACGAAGCGCTCGATCTGCAGGGCTTCGACGACGGCCTCGAGATCCCTTGCCAGATCGTCATAGGCGTAGCGGTGTTCTGGATCGTGGTCCGATTCGCCATGGCCACGTTGATCAATGGCGATCGTCCGATAGTGGGGTGCCACGAGAGCTGCGGCGTCGTCCCAGATGCGGGCCGTGTTCCCAAAGCCATGGACGAAGACCAGGGGAACACCTTCGGTGCTCCACTCCAGAACGTGGATCTTGTGGCCGTCCCCACCGTGGACGAAGAACGAACGGGGTTCCATGGACGCGCATGCTAGCCCAGCCGAATTGCTAAAGTCCGGTTCCCGCCCTACAGGAGGTCCTCATGCCCAAGATCGAGACCACACCCGAACTCGTGCGAAAGACCTACGAGCAGGTTCAGCAGAATCTGGGGACCGTGCGTCGCCGCTTGGGTCGGCCTCTGACCTACGCCGAGAAGATCCTGCTCGGTCATCTCGACGATCCCGAAGGCCAGGAGCTCACACCGGGCGATAGCTACCTCGCCTTGCGCCCGGATCGGGTTGCCATGCAGGACGCCACGGCCCAGATGGCCCTGCTCCAATTCATTTCTTCCGGCCGCGATGAAACTGCCGTGCCCAGCAGTGTGCATTGCGATCATCTCATCCAGGCCTACGAGGGCGCGTCCGAGGATATGGCGACTGCCCGGGTGACGAATCGGGAGGTCTACGATTTCCTGCGTTCGGCGTCAGCGCGCTACGGCCTCGGCTTCTGGGGCCCAGGTGCCGGGATCATCCATCAGGTGGTGCTCGAGAAATACGCCTACCCCGGTGGCATGATGATCGGCACGGATTCCCATACACCGAATGCCGGGGGCCTCGGCATGTTCGCCTGCGGTGTGGGTGGTGCCGATGCCGTGGACGTGATGGCCGGTTTTCCCTGGGAGGTGTTGTATCCGAAGCTGGTCGGGGTTCACTTGACGGGCGAACTCAGTGGCTGGTCGGCGCCGAAGGACGTGATCCTGAAGGTCTGTGAGCTGCTCACGGTGAAGGGTGGCACGAACCGGGTGGTCGAATACTTCGGCCCCGGGACTCGCTCGCTCTCGTGCACAGGCAAGGCCACGATCACCAACATGGGCGCCGAACTCGGTGCGACCACATCGATCTTCCCGTACGACGAGCGGATGGAGTTGTATCTGAAGAGCACCGGGCGAGAGGTGCTGGCAGATCTCTCCAACGAGTTTGCAGAGCTGCTCCGGGCGGATCCAGAGGTTGCGAACGAGCCGGATGGCTTCTTCGACGAAATCGTCGAGATCGATCTCTCGACGCTCGAGCCGCATATCGTCGGCCCCCACACGCCCGATCTGGCGCGACCGGTTTCGAAGATGGAATCGGATGCCGAGGAAAACGGCTATCCGGCCAGCCTTACTTCCTGCCTGATCGGGAGCTGCACGAACTCCTCGTACGAGGATCTGTCGCGGGCCGCTGACGTGGCGAGACAAGCGAGTGCGCGAGGTGCGAAGGCGAAGACGAAGCTCTGGTGCACTCCGGGTTCGGAGCAGGTGCATCAGACGATCCGCCGCGATGGGCAGCTCGATGCACTGGAAGAAGTGGGTGCCATTGTCCTGGCCAACGCTTGCGGCCCGTGCATCGGCCAGTGGCGCCGGGACGATGTAGAGAAGGGTGTACCGAATTCCATCCTGACCTCGTTCAATCGCAACTTTCCGAAGCGCAACGATGGGAACCCGGAAACGTTGGCCTTCATCAGCAGCCCGGAAATCTGTGTCGCCTACGCATTGGCCGGTACGCTGGCGTTCAATCCGTTGACGGATGAGATCGAGGCGGCCGACGGGAGCCGTTTCAAGCTCACCCCCCCGGCGCCGGCACCGGACGTACCGGAGCAGGGGTTCGTCACCAGCCACGACGGCTACCTCGCTCCGCCGGACGACCCGGGAAATGTCGAAGTGGAGATCAGCCCGGAGTCCGAGCGGCTGGCCTTCCTCGAACCCTTCGCTCCCTGGAGTGGACGGGATTTCGAGGAGCTACCGCTTCTGCTGAAGGCCAAAGGCAAGTGCACGACGGATCATATCTCGATGGCGGGCCCCTGGTTGCGCTTCCGCGGTCATCTGAATCGGATCAGCGACAACATGTACATCGGCGCGATCAACGCATTCACAGGCAAGGCAGGAGAGGGCCTGGACCAGCTCTCGGATGAGACGGGAATTTCGTTTCCCAAGATCGCTCGTCACTACAAAGCCGAGGGTCTTCGCTGGGTCGTCGTCGGCGACGAGAACTACGGGGAGGGTTCGAGCCGGGAGCATGCGGCCATGGAGCCCCGTCACCTGGGTTGTGCCGCCGTCATCGCGCGAAGCTTCGCTCGGATTGCCGAAACGAACCTGAAGAAGCAGGGTGTCCTGCCACTCACTTTCGTCGATCCGGCCGACTACGAGAAGATCCAGGAGCAGACGCGCATCAGCATCACCGGGCTCAGTGAGTTGGCTGAGGATCGCCCGCTCCAGGCGGTCCTCCATCAGTCCGATGGCAGCACGCAACCCTTCGACGTCGCACACTCCCTGAACGACGACCAGATCGCCTGGTTCAAGGCCGGTTCCGCCCTCAACGTCCTGAAGGGCTAGCCCTCCGAGAAGTCAACGAGCGGGGACGGGGTTTACAATTGACTTGATGGAAAAGGGCCCTGCCCTTTTCCATCAAGTCAATTGTAAACCCCGTCCCCGCTCGTTGACTTCTCGGAGGGGAGGGCGGGGGAGAACTGGTAGCGGATCCAGCCCCTCGCACCTGGGTGGATGAGCGCGAGGAAGGGGAGCAGGATCACCGCGCCGAGCCAGGCGGCATTTCCGTATTCGCCTTCGAGGAGGCTGCTACCGAATGCCGCGTAGACGAGTGAACGAGGAATGACCCCAATCACCAGGGCGATGGTGAAGGTCGGCATGCCCATCTTCGTGAGGCCGGCTGCGGCGTGATAGAGGGTCGTCGGGCCGACCGGGAGCGCGGTTCCAATGGCCATCAGGGCGGCGGTGCCGCGGCTCCCGGCGACTTCGAGAGTGCGTTGCAGGTTGGGCGGTACCCGCCCGGCGATCGCGTCTGCACCGAGCCAACGCACGGCAACGAAGACGCCGAAGCCAGAGAGAAAGCTGCCGAGAGCGCCGTACAAGGCGCCCTCCAGGGCGCCAAAGCAGACGCCGGCCACGGTGAGAACGATCTGGGAGGTCAGCAGGAGAGGTGTCCGGAAGGTCACGATCAGGACCATCACGACGGGGCCCCAGACGCCCAGGCTGCTGACGAACTCGCGAATCGAATCCACATTCAGCTCGACGTCTGCCGCTCGGCGCAGCGCAAACGGGATGCCCACCAATAGGGCCAACGCTGCCAACCCGAGCAGGCGGCGGAGGAGGTGGCGGCGGTCGGAGGAGGATTCGTTCATGATGCGGAGAGCGGGGCGCCCCAGGTCCGGGTAGCATCACCGATGCCATGCCGCCGCGCACGCTCGTGATCGTGAACCCGGCCAGCCGTAGCGGGCGCACACGCAAGAACTTCGACGCCCTCGAGGCGCGCTTGCGTGACGCCCTCGGCCCGCTGGAAGTCGATTGGACCCAGGCACCCAGGGATGCCGAGCGCCTTGCGCGCGAGGGTGCCCGTGCCGGTGTGGGACGCATTCTCGTGGCGGGGGGAGACGGTACGGCGAGCGAGGTGATCACCGGCGTTCTGACCGCAGACCTGGCCGAGGAAGTCCAGATCGGTCTCCTGCCGCTCGGCACGGGCAGGGATCTGGTCCGCGGGCTGGGCTTGGCGATGGAGGTGGACGAGGCGATCGAGGATCTCGCTGCCGGGCACACCCACCAGATCGACGCCGGTCGCCTCAACTACGTCAGCCGCGCGGGCGAGCCGCGCACCACCTGCTTCATCAATTCGGCGAGCATCGGCATTTCCGGCCTCATCGTTCAACTCGTGAACGAAAGCAGCAAAGGGATGGGTGGAACCGTCCCCTTTCTCGTCGGCACCCTGCGCGCACTGGCCCGCTTCCATCCGGCTCCTGTGGAATTGGAACTCGACGGAGTGAAGATCTACGAGGGCGATCTCGTTCTCGCCACGGCATCCAACGGCCCCTTCTTCGGTGGCGGCATGCGCGGCGCGCCGACAGCCCGCTTCGATGATGGATTGCTCGATGTCGTGGTCATCCCTGGCCTCACGAAATGGAATCTCCTGCGGAAGCTTCCCCATCTCTATGCAGGCACCCACGTCGAAGTCCCCGGCGTTCTCAGCTTCCAGGGTCGTGAGTTGTTGGTGAGCGGTGCGCCGGGGATCCAACTCCTCGAGATCGATGGCGAGCCGCTGGGCTGCGCTCCGGCGCGTTTCGAGGTATTGCCCCGAGCCGTCACCCTCGTTGGCGTGAAGGAAACCAGCCCGTGAGCGGGGCCCCGCTCTTCCAGCGGATTCGAGAAGCCTGCGCAGAGGTCTCGCGCCGGGCACGTTATGTGCGCGTCGATGACCAGAATCTCGAGCAGCTCGCGGGGATCCTCGCTCGCGAACGGCCACGCGTTCCCGATATCGACCCAGGTCGCCGGGAATTCGACGATCGCGATACCACGCTGGCCTACGTCGTCACCCTGAATGCCATCAACTTCGGCTCGGGCTGGTTCCCGCATCTCCGCAAGCGCAAGGGGCAATCGGGCTATCTCACGATCGCCCACGGTCTGCGCGAACGCTTCGAGAAGGAGGGTGCGTGGTCAGCGAGCCAGCTGATGGGTTTGCGCCCTGCGGATTGCGCGCAGACGTTCGGACAGGATGAAGGAGGAGACGCCGGCGAGTTGATGGGCTTGTTCGCGAAGGCACTGAACGATCTCGGCGCGTTCTTGCACCGGGAGCATCGAGCTCGCTTTGCAGGGCCGGTCGAAGCAGCCCGCGGCTCCGCCGCTGCGCTGGTCGAAATCCTCGCCGCGATGCCCTTCTACCGTGATGTATCCATCTACGAGGGTTTCGAGGTTCCTTTCTACAAGCGTGGCCAGATCACCTGCTCCGATCTCCATGCAGCGTTTCGTGGCAAGGGGCCGGGCGAGTTTCGCGATCTCGATGAGCTCACGATCTTCGCGGACAACCTCGTCCCCCACACCTTGCGGATGCTGCAGGTGCTGATCCTCGATGTCGCGCTCGAGGCGGCCATCGAGCGGGAGGAAGAGATCACCCCGGGTGGTGAAGCGGAAATCGAGATTCGCGCGGTCGCGCTTCACGCCGTCGAGCAGATCGTGGCGAGCTGCCATCGCCGAGGCTGGAAGGTCAACGCGGGCCGCATCGACAATCTGCTCTGGTCTCGGGGGCAGAGCCCCGAGATCAAGGCCCGCCCGCGTCACCGCGCTCGCTGCACCTTCTACTGATCATGGCCGCACATGGGCCACACCGAGGGTTCAGTGCTCCTTCGCCCCGGCGCAGCACCGGCTCTCGTGGTTGATGGTTGCTAGGGCTCCACGGGAAGGCCCGCGCGCACCAGCAACCAGGCGATCTTCTCGCCCACGCGTAGCAGTGTTGGCGATCACGAGAAACCGTAGAAATCTGATCATCTAGCCGTGGTCGCGCGCGAGTGCTGGTTTCTCGTCAGAACGGCGAATCGGTGTCGGTCGGATCGGTGTCGAGTTCGCGATCGAGAGCCGCGAGGTAGTGT
>JAAETT010000217.1 GCA_024228115.1 bacterium | reverse complement strand
GCCGAGGCACGCCCCGAATTTGCGCCGAGGACCGAGCCTCATCCACCGTAAGCGACATCCGTCAGGATCAATCGCCGCACAGCACCCTGGAACCATCGAAAGTCAGCTTCTCAACTGATTTTCATGCATAGTCCGGGCTAGCCCCTTCGCGATGCCTTCGATCCCTTCTGGGCCCCGAGTATGGGGACTGAGCTGGTTGCGGTTGTTGCGCCGGCCTGGGATCCTTCCCGGCCCATGGACATTCAGGACCTCGACGTACTGGCCTACGAACAAACACCGATCGGCGCGATCTGCCTGCAGCAACGCGGGATGGAAGGTGACGCCACCCGGCGCGTAACCGAGATCACGCTGGATCATCAGTTCCTGATGAGCAGTCACAGTACCTGGTCGGAGCGAAAACTCGCCGAGCGCGGTCTATCCCTTCAGGCCGGGGATGGGCTTCGCGTTCTCGTCGGTGGGCTGGGCCTGGGCTACACCGCTCGGGAAGTGCTGCGCTCGCATCGGGTGGGAGAACTCGAGGTCGTCGAACTCCTCGCTCCAGTCATCGGCTGGCTCGAGCAAGGCTTGCTGCCCCTGTCGACGGATCTGCTCGGGGATTCCCGGCTCGAGGTGGTGAACGGAGACGTGTTTGGTCGCCTCAGCGAAGAAGGCTCGGAGAAGTTCGATCTCTTGCTCATCGATGTCGACCACTCCCCGGAAGAACGTCTCGGGGAGACCAGCAAGAGCTTCTACGAAGAAGCGGGCCTTCGGAAGCTGGCTTCGCATCTCGCGCCCGGCGGGATCTTCGGTTTCTGGTCGTATGCGAAGAGCCCGCGCTTCGAGACGGCGCTGCGCAATGTGTTTCCAGAAGTGTGGGCCGAGTCGTTGACGTTCCACAACGAAGTGATTCGGGAAGACGAGACGAATTGGCTCTACTTCGCCAAGAAGCCGATTTCTCGAACCTGAAGCTCGTTCAGCGGGTCTAGGTCGGGTGAACCGGATTCCTGGTGAACGGTGCGACGAGCAGAACGCCGATGGGCAGAGCGATCATCAAGTAGAGGCCCGGCACGTAGGAATCGAACTGGTCGCGTAGAAGGGCCAGGGCTGATGGGCCGAGGGCGCTGGAGATGACCAGGCAACTCATCATGGCGCCTTGGATCGAGCCCAGATGGGTTCTTCCAAAGAAACTCGGCAAGGCAGCGACGGTGAGCGGTCCGTAGAAGCCGCTGGCAACACCCCAGCCCGCAATGGCAACGAAGCGCAGCCAAGGGTCCGCCATGTTCGCGATGCCGGCGAACATCAACACCTGCCCGACCATCATCGTCATGATCAGGTGGCGAATCGGGTAGCGATCGGCGGCCATGCCTGCGAGGAAACCGACCGGCGTCGTGACCAGCGCGATGGGCAGGAAGATCGCCACGGATTGCGCCGCATTGAGCCCCATCTCCGCACCCAGGTCGACGATGTGGAACGTGATGCCCGTCCCGACCATGGCCTGGATCCCGATGCCGGACGTGACCAACCAGAAGGCACCGGTTCGAAGAGCTTCGGCGCGGGTGAAGCCATGCTCTCCCTCATGATGGGTCGTGGCAGGGGAGGTCGCCTTCGCCACCGGCTCATCGCCGTCCATGCCCAGGCCGCACTCCTCCGGGCTCTCCCGGAACAGGAGCCAGCCGATTGCACTCATTCCGACGCCGACCGTGATGGCCATCTCGAGCCAAGCGCCTCGCCAGCCCGCTCGACTGATCCACAACGCAAGCAGGAGCGGCGCTCCCGCAAAAGAGAAATTCACGAAGGGGCCCGAAATGGCGGAGACCAGACCGCGTCGCCGCTCGAACCAGCGCGCCATCATGGTTCGGCTCACCAGGGTGAGCATGCCCTGGCCGCTGAAGCGGATCCCCGTGAACCCCAGGGCGAGGAGCGCGAAGGAGGCCACACTGACGGGGAAGAAAGGCAACGCCGTTGCCAGGCCTTCCGCCAGCCGATCGGCAAAGGCGAGGAACGTCAGAGTGATCGCCAATCCGGAACAGGCGACCACCACCGTGCGGCGGACGCCAAAGCGATCGACGAGGCTGCCGCCCAGGGGAAGAAGCAGGCCGCTTACGATCGTGCCTAGCAAATAGGCGTTGCTGATCTGGAGTCGCGAGAGCCCGGTGGCTTCGATCAGATGATCGGTGAAGACCGAGACGCCCATCGTCTGCCCGGGGATGCTTGCCACGATTCCGAGGGTCGCGGCGGCGACGATCACCCAGCCATAGAAGAATGGAAACGCGGCCGGGCGGAAGGGGAAATCCGGACGCATCGAAAAGGAACGGGGGACCGGCTAGAGGTCCTCGGAGGTCTCCACGATCCGACCCACGATGCCATAGGCCTGCGCCTCTTCGGGAGACATCCAGTAGTTGCGATCCGTGTCCTTCTCGACCTTTTCGAGCGGCTGGCCCGTGGCGTCCGCGATGGTCTGGTTCAGCCGGCCGCGCGCCTTCACGATCTCTTCCGCCTCGATGCCGATGTCGCTCGCGCGTCCGCCGATGCCACCCAGAGGCTGGTGGATCATGAAGCGGGTGTTCGGCAGGCAGAACCGATCCTCTGTGGGAACCGAGAGATAGATGTGGGCGCCAGCACTGGCGACCCATCCCGTGCCGACCATTTTGATCTGCGGTTTCACGAAGCGGATCATGTCGTGGATCGAATCGCCGGCCTCGACGTGTCCGCCCTCGGAGTGGAGGAAAATGGTGATCGGGTCGTCGCTTTCGGCGGCGAGAGCCAACAGTTGGGCGGTCACCTGCTGGGCCACCTGAGAGGTGATCTCGCCGTGGAGCAGCATGGTGCGGGCCTTGAAGAGGCGGTCCGCCATCCGGAAGAGAGGATTGGAGAAAGGAGATTCGTCCTGTTTTTCGCTCATAGGAGAGGGAGCCTACCCACTCCCTGCGGCTAGGGCAGCCCCGGTGCCGCCCAACGCCCGTCCCGATCGGAATCCACGTAGATCGGGTTGGTGAAAGCGAAGGGGACGAAGCCCGGCAGGACGGCGGCGTAGGCATCGCTGGGCTCACCTTCCACCTCGACGGTGACGAAGGCGTCGGAGGGGAAATGGAGGGGGAAGACCAGCTCTGACGGGCCCTCCAGGGGCCGACGTTCGGCGAGCACGCCATTCACGTAGACCCGAGCCTCAACGACGGGAACCCACGGTGCGGCATCGACCCGCACGCGCAGCTCTCCGTCAGATCCGCGGTGGACCTCACCCAGGCCAGCCGCACCGAGGAGGACATCGAGAAGCGGACCGGTCGTGCCCCACGACGCCCCGGCTCGCACGGCTTCGGCGAACGCATTGTCCTCGATCGGTCCGTCCGGCAGGCGGACGTAGTTGCGCGGAACGGCGACCGGGACGCCGAGCCGATGGGAATCGCTGTTGGCGGTCGCGGTTCGCTTCTCGCCCTGGAGCAGAAAGGAGAACCAGTCGGCCCGCCCGTGCAGATAGCCCGGATGGTTGTCACCGTTCAGGAGTTCGATGGCATCGAAGTCCAGATCTCGTAGGCCGTGCGCGCCGCGCTCGCTGAGCACGCGATTGTCGCCGGCGCCGAGCGGCTGGGCGGGGTCGTAGGCCGCCCCCATGCCGAGGTGATTGAAATAGGATTCGTCGTCTTCCGGGTTGAGGCTCGAGCGCGGGTGATTGAGCTGGAGGAGCGGCGCTCCGGTTTCGCGCAGCTCCGCCCAGATATCGCGCCAACGACGCCCTTCGGCCCGGGGGGCACCGCCCCGATAGGCGGCCTTCTCCATTCGCATTGGAAAGACATTGGCGTGACCACTCGTTGCGGGCGTATCGGCGCCTCGGAAGGCTGTTGTTATTTCAACGCCGGTCACCCCATGAAGCCGGTCTGCGAGCCCCAGGGCCCGGATGGCAGGCCGCGGATCCACGGTCCGGTCATGCTCGGTGGCGACCAGGATTTCTCCTGCTGCAGCTGCGAAAGCACGCAGCTGTCCCTCCTGGGGCAAGGCGGAATCGAAGCTCCAGCCGGAATGCACGTGAAGGTCGGCGGAGATCCAGCCGGGCGTTTCGAGCAAGCGCGACGGTGCTGCAAGGACGAGGCTCATATCTTCACCGGCCTCGAGTTCAATTCGGGTTTCCGTGAGGCCATGCTCGGGCCCCAGGACCGCAAGCACCCTGTAGCTTCCAGGTTGCAACAGCGCTTCCGTCGGATCGCCGGGGACACCTGCAAGCGAGATATCGTTCGTCTCGAGGCTTGCCGGGATCGGGCTGCCGTCCACGGCCAGACCGAATTGATCCGCGCCAAACCGGGGGGTCGGCGTGCCGTTCTCTCCGACGAAGACGAGCCGCATCGGCTGACCTTGCGGCAGGAGCACGCGGGTCGCAGGTGCGAGCGCGAGTTCCACGGCCCCTTCTGGACCCGGATGATCTACGACACGGCGCTTTTCCGTGCCGTCGAAACCTCGGGCCTGCAATGCGTATCGACCTGGAGGAAGGCGCAACTGGAATGCGCCGGATTCGTTCGTGCGAACAGTACTGATCGGGGCGCCCTCTTCCGAGGAAACATGAACGACCGCCTCGCGCTGCCCGACGTGGCCACTCAGCAGGGGTTCGTCTGTCCAGAGCTGATCCGTGATCGACGCGACATCCGCCCGCTCTCCTACCCAGAGCTTCCGCTCGAGAACCAGGGAATCGCCGATCTCGAGATCCATGAACAGGGATTGCGCCAGTTCGAGAAAGCCCGGGTCTTCGTCGCTACCGATCCAGAAGGGTCGAGGGAAGGCCCCGATGAGTGTGAAGCTCTCCCCTGTCACGGAGAGGCCCGGTGCCGGTCGCTCTCGGCCGTCGGCATCGCGGCGCACCGAACCGATCAGATCGAGCCCGTAGCTGATCGCCGGGCCCATGTTTCCGCTCCCGACCCAGACGATCAGATCTGCTGGAACCAGTGCGGAGACCATGGAGAGAACGCTCGCCGGGTCCCCGCCCGGGTGATCGAACCCAACCGAGTGGGATGGCGTGCGCCGGTTCGTGGTGAATGCACGCAAGGCGCCGCTCGGGTGAAGGACTGCGGTGCCGTAGGCGAAGAAGCGCCCTCCGTCTTCTCGCCGCGTGATGCGTGTCGTGATCGCAAGACTGCGGCGTTCATTCGCATCGAGGGCGTAGGTGCTCTCGATTTCGAGGCCGTCCCGGCTTCCGACAGTGATGATTTTCGCGGCGGAATCGCTCACCTCTGCGTGCACTTCGGAAACCGTGACGATTTCTGACTGGGAGAGGTTCACCAGCGGCTGAAGGGTGGTCCATTGGTCGTCGTTCCGGCCGCAATGCCCCAGATCGATGAGCACGCCACCCTCGTTGCTGAGCGAAGATTCGTGGACCGGATCGGAGATGGCGGCACACAAGCTGCCATTGCCGAGCACCCAATCGCCGATGCCCGCGACAGCGTCGGGTCCCCCGACCTTCAGCGTCTCGTAGCTGCTCGCCGTGAGCTGTTCGGCAATGAGCTGGGCGTGGCCCACCGTCGGGAGGAGGAGGAAGAAGAGGAGGAGTTGGAGCTTCCGCACGGCGTGGCAGGGTATCACTCGCGGGGGAGGAGTCCTAGGATTGGGCCCCTATGGCCGACGCCCCCGAACCCATCCCGTCTGCAACCGTGGTGCTTCTCCGAGACGGTGCCCGAGATATCGAAGTCCTGCTCCTCCAGCGGTCTCCTCGCAAGGGCAAGCCGGGGCCTTGGGTGTTTCCCGGTGGTCGGGTCGAGCCCCATGATGTTGCGGATAGCGATCCCCGCTCCGAGGGAAGTGCGCTCGCGGCCGCGATTCGGGAGACCCACGAAGAAGCCGGGTTGCGCATCGAATCCGCGCGGCTCGAGACGATCTCCCGGTGGATCACTCCACCGGTTGCCCCCAGACGTTTCGATACCTGGTTCTTCATCGGGACGAGCCCCATGGACGAGCCTGTGCGGGTCGACGGGGAAGAAATGTCGGATCACCGCTGGCTCTCACCCGCGGAGATTCTCGCGTCTTTCGGCCGAAAAGAGCTGAGTCTGGCACCGCCGACCTTCGTCACGGTGAGTTGGCTCGAGGAGTTCGCCCGGGCCGACCAGGCCGTGGCCGGGCTCGCAGCCCGGGAACTCGTCACCTTCCGCCCGCTGATCCTTCGAACGAACGAAGGCTCACTGGTGATGCTCTACCCGGGTGATGCGGGCTACGAGGCGGCCGATCCGCATGCGGAAGGCGCGCGTCACCGCTGCCATGCGCTCGAGCACGGCTATTCCTACGAACGGTCCTGATACGGTCAGACGTCCTCGATATCGAGTACGACAGCGGCGTAGAGGGCTGTATCCGGGAACGTCGAGAAGGCCGGAATACCACGTGCTGCTTCCAGGTCGGGTAGTGGTGCAGCGCCCGACGTTTCCAGCAACGTGGTCACCAACAGCTGAAAAGCAGGCAGAGCTTCGTTTTCCCCATCGACGAGGCTGCACGGATTGAATTGATCGCTTCGAAGCCGGACGACCTGAAGGGTCTCTGCATCCGGATCGTTCCAGTTCATGGCCAGATCGATCAGCAGGACCGGGCGCTCGCCCAGGCCGTGCACTGCGCCGGCCGCGATCGCCTGGATGTGCGAGAAGAGGATGACGTGCTGTCGGTCGCCCCTTCGCAACGTCAGGCCTTCTCCGTCGAGCAGGGTCGGCATCCCTTCGATGATCTTGGCGTCGCGCCAGCGTGGGCCACTTCCGAGCCCAGGCTCGGACGACGAAGTCGGAACGGCCAAGGCTTCTGGTTCGGCCGGGTGGGGAAGGGCGGCAGGCACGTTGCGCAGCGGCTCGGAGACGGAACCCAGTTCCAGATCGATCGGTTCGCCCAAGTCGATCGCGCGGTCATCCTCACCTTGCCAACCTTCTCTGCGCGCGTCCGGATCCGGGGCGTCGGCCCTCTCGCGGCTACGATCGAGCTCCCGGAGGGCCGCTTCGATATCCCTGCGCCGCTCGTCCGGAAGTTCGTGCCATGCGAGCGCGCGTCGGGCGACATCGGCTGCCAGCTCCGGTGCCCGACATTTCGCGACTTCATAGAACCGCAACGCCAGGCCCGGCGGCAGGTCGTCCGCACCACGTCCCACCGCATGCTCGATCGCGCGCCTGGCTTCGAGCGGGCGGTCCTGTTCGTGGAGCCGCTGGGCGACCCTCAGCAAGATACGGGCATCGATCTCTGCGTCCGGAACGAGCAATGTCATTTCGCACCAATAGTCGGTGGCGGTCTGTAGCTCGCCGGCGCTCGTCCACCGTTCGATCTGCTTCGTCAGCTCGGTCGCGGCTTCTTCCGGGCGCTGCAACGCGGCGGCTGCATCCCAGGTGGCGACCACGACATCCGGATCGTCAGGCCGCTGCCGCATGGCGCGGCGTAGTCTCTCGTAGGCCTCCTCGAACCGGCCGTCTTCGCGGAGGGCCTGGACCTCTTGGATGACGGGGTTTCCTTCGGCGAGGGTGAGCTTCGCTTCGACGCGCGAACTCAAGAACTGCGCCTCGATCTTGCCGAAGCGAAGGACGCCCGCGAAGGCCATACCCCATAGGAAGCCGCCGACGTGCGCCCAATACGCAACTCCGCCTTCCAGGCGCGCCGCATCGGCGATCTTCGCGTTGAAGAGCTCGGTACCGAACCAGAGCGGGAGCATCAGGTAGGCGGGGGCTTCGAAGGTACCCATGCGAAAGAAGAGGAAGTAGAAATATCGGAGGCGGCTCTTGAACAGGCGCACGAGGTAGGCGCCCATGACCCCGGCGATGGCACCCGACGCACCGACCAGCGGCATCGTCGATTCCGGAGAAGACATCGAAGTGAAGAACAATCCCGCGAATGTTCCCGCGCTCAGGTACAAGCCGAGGAAGACCGGTCTTCCCCAGCGATCTTCGAGTGGCGGGCCGAGCAGGAAGAGCAGAAGCATGTTGCCGATCAGGTGGAGCCAGCCGGCATGCATGAACTGGTGCGTGAACATCCGGGAGAGTCGGATGTCCGCGGGAACCAGGCCCCATTCATCGTAGGGAGTCGGCGGCAGAACGAGTTCCAGGTCCTCGTCCGTTTCGCTCTGTGCCTCGAGCATGGCCTCGACCTGGGCTTCCCATTCCGGGAGGCGGCCATCGCAGCTACTCGTTCCCGTCCCGAAGAGGGTGAGAAGGCACAACGCCATCAGGGTGAAGGTGACCCAGGGCAGGCGCCGAACCTCCGATTCGTCATGGCCGATCGGGAGCAGCATGGCCATGGAATCGGCGATTCGGCGGGGGCCCTTGACGGATCCCACCGGCATCTCGGATCGCTCTGGCAGAATAACGATACGGTCCGTATCATAATCCATCCCGGGTACAATGATGCTCGAGGAACCCCTCTCAGTGGATCTCCGCTACTCCGCCGACGACGAGAGGTCGCCACACTCCGAATGAAGTCTTTGCTCGTTGTTGCGGCGGCTTGTCTCACACTCGCCGGCGGCTGCTCGCCCGAACTCGACTCCTCGGGCCCCACTGCGGAATGGCCTGAGTGGGGCGGCGACAAGGGGGGCATGCATTATTCGCCGCTCACCCAGGTGAACGCGCGCAACGTCGACGGCCTGGAGCTTGCCTGGGAGCATCGAAGTGGCGATTTCAATCCACCCTCCGCCGACAAGATGACGACCGCGCTGCAAGTCACACCGATCGTCGTCAACGAGACGCTCTACTACTGCACGCCCCACATGCGTGTCTTCGCCTTGGACCCCGAAACCGGCAACGAACGCTGGTCCTTCAATCCGAAGCTTCGGGAGACCGGGCTGGGTGGGCCCTACCCGCTCACCTGTCGGGGTGTCGCCTACTGGGAAGCCGCGGAGCCCTCGAGCGGCCAGGCCTGCCAGAAACGAATCCTGTACGGGACGAAGGATTCCGAGCTCTGGGCGTTGGATGCCGACACGGGCCGACCCTGCGAAGATTTCGGCGAGGCGGGAAAGATCCAGCTGCGCGAGGGACTCGAGCAGGGCCTCCCGCCGTGGGAGTACTACGTCACGTCGCCGCCGCTCGTGATGGGAAATCGTGTGGTCCTGGGCGCGCTGGTCGCGGACCAGCTGCGTACCGATGCGCCCTCGGGAGTCGTCCGGGCCTTCGACGTGCGAACGGGCGAGCTTGCGTGGGCCTGGGATCCGGTGCCAAAGGGCTGGGGCGCGGCCCTGCCCGCCGGCGAACGCTTTCATCGCGGTACACCCAACGTCTGGTCGATCCTCTCGGGGGATGAAGAGCGCGGCCTGATCTTCGTTCCGACGGGAGGCGCGTCGCCGGATAGCTATGGAGGCCAGCGCGACGGCGTCGATTTCTACGGCTCATCGACCGTCGCCCTGCATGCGGCGACGGGCGAGGTCGCCTGGCACTTCCAGACCGTCCACCATGACGTCTGGGACTACGATGTCGGCACACAGCCCGAACTCTTCCAGATCGAGGGCGTGGGCGGCGGGCGCGCCGGTGTCCTGCAGGCCACGAAGATGGGCCACGTCTTCTTGCTCGACCGCGAGACGGGCATTCCCCTCTATCCGGTCGAGGAGCGGGCCGTCCCCCAGGATGGCGTGCCCGGCGAGACGCTCTCTCCGACCCAGCCATTCCCAACCCATCCTCCGCCTCTCCACCCTACCGCGCTCACTCCCGAGAATGTCGGCTTCACATTCGCAGACCGCGGATCCTGTTTGGACACACTCGAAAAACACCGATTCGACGGGATCTTCACACCGCCTAGCATCGAGGGATCCATACAGTATCCCCACGTGGCCGGCGGAATGAACTGGGGCGGGATCGCGATTGATCCCGTCAACGGAACGATGTTCACCAACCAGACCCATATCGCGATGATCGTGGAGATGGTGCCGCGCGAGACCTACGAGAAGATCCCGCCGGATTCCGTGACCTACCCGGATGAGCTCTACCCGATGACGGGTACGCCCTATGGCGTGAAGCGCTCTGGCTATCTTTCGAGTTCCGGTGCGCCCTGCAATCCCACGCCCTGGGGTTCCCTCCAGGCCGTCGATCTCAAGACCGGCAAGGTGAAATGGAAGGTGAACCTGGGAACAACGAAGTATCAGGCGCCTTGGCCCTTGTATTTGATTCCCGGTCTCGGCGATGTGGGTTCACCGAATTTCGGGGGCGGCCTGGTGAGCGCCGGGGGCCTCTTCTTCATTGGCGCCAGCATGGATCGGGCGTTCCGGGCCTTCGATGTGGAGACGGGTGAAATCTTGTGGGAGGAGGAGCTTCCCTTCCAGGCGAACGCTTCCCCGATGACCTACCGGTTGAGTGCGGATGGCCGCCAATACGTCGTCATCGCGGCCGGCGGCAACGCAATCTCCAAGCAGGGCGACGCGATCATGGCCTTTGCCCTCCCCCCCGAACTTCTAGCCACCCATCGATTTACTTTGCCGGTCGGATCGCCGATGTTGGTCGGAGCGCCGTTTCCGATGCCCTGCTCACGAGCGCGCTTTGCTGGAGGGCGTTTTGCCGACTCCTGATGCATCCGTGAAGGCTCCCTTCAGAGCGCGCCCACCACTACATCGTTTCTCTTCATCCGGCGGCAGCCGCACGGGTCGAGATCGCCAGGTTGTTGAGTGCTGGCCGGTCGCTGACCCCGGACCAACAGGCACGGGTCGCCGCGCTCGGACGCACGGTCTTCGTCGTCGTCGGGGGGCAGCGCGTCAGGTTGCAGTGGCACGCTGGGGTGCGCCTCAGGTCGAGTCGGGGGAGCTGGCGCTCTTCCGATGGTCAGCCGACGGCGGCTGACGCCCGCTCAGTACGTACGGGCGGGAGGCCGATGTGGAGGGGATGACATCTCGTCCTCGACCCGATGGCGAAGTCCTGATCAAGGAGTTGGTCGAGCGGAGTTCGTTCTTCCGCTACGCGCCCGGCGTGCTTGCCGGCGTCTTCATCGCTTGCCTCGTCGGGGGCTTCGCGACGACGGGCTCCGAGCGTTTCGAGTTGCTCTTCATCGCGGTCGTGATTGCCGCCGTGGCATCACCAATCGTTCTGCGTCGCCATCCCAGGCTCCAGAGCGCCGCGATGGTGTTCAGATTCCTGGTTGGTATCGGCATGGCGTTGGCCGGACTCGCCGCGCTCGTCTTCTCCGTGATGCTATTCAAGGCCGGCAGCTTCGGAATCCTGGCTGGAATGATCCTGTTCCCGGTCGGCCTGACAGGCCTCTACCTGGGAGGCGTCATGGCATTCCTGCCTGCGGTTCCGCCCCTGCCCGATGCCGTCGAGAACGACGCTGAAAGCTACTGAGAGACCCTGTCCTCGCTATCGATCTACTTCCCCTTGAAAACGGGGTCTCGGCGTTCGACGAAGGATGCTACGCCCTCGGCCGCATCTTCAGTGTTGGCGAGCCGGCGTTGGGTTTCCTGGAATTCTGCGACGGCGGCCTCCTGGCCTTTGAGCGCGTAGAGCCGGGAGGAGGCCTTGGTCGCTTGGATGGCCTTGGGCGCGAGCGCCGCGATCTTCTCACTCAATTCGATCGCGCGATCCAGTTCAGTTCCGGCGGGTACGACTTCCTGGACGAGTCCGCAGCGCAGGGCTTCCGCTGCATCGAACTCGTCCACCACGAGCAGGTGGTACATCGCGTTCCCCCAACCGCCACGCTCGACGAAGCGAATCGTTGCGCCACCCGTCGCCATGATTCCGCGTTTGGGTTCCAGCTGGGAGAATCGACAGTCATCCGCGGCGACGACGATATCCGCACCTAGCATGTATTCGATTCCCGCAGTAAAGGTGATACCCCGAACAGCTACGACGATCGGCTTGCGGCAGGCGCGCCCCGTGAGCCCGGCCGGATCCACACGGTTCGATTCTCGCGGTGCACTGCCCGCCTCCTTCATGCGATCGTGCCACTTGGGAAGGTCCAGGCCCGCCGTGAAATGCTCGCCATGGCCGAACAGGATCCCAACGCGCAGCTCCTCCTCCTCGTCGAGGCGGGTGTAGGCATCGCGCAGCTGGCCCCACATCTGTGGGGTGAAGCCGTTTCGCTTCTCCGGCCGGTCGATGCCGATCAGGAGGAGATGCCCACGTTGTTCGACGCTGATGCGACCTTCCGGATCGCGCTCGCTCATGTTGAAGACCTCGAAAAGGGGTTGGGTTGGAAGATGGCCGCTCGGAGGGCCTCTCCGCTTCGCGGTTTCGAAGCCGCGCATGGTAGCGGCTTCCGCCTGGGTGTCGCAGAAGCACCCGCGGCCTTCGGGCTGAACGGCGGCTGCTACCTCCGGGGTTCAGCTTGGTTGGGTTGCCTCCGCGGGCTACTGCGATCGCCTACCAGCGGATTGCAGTTCTTGATCGTGACTTTGCCCTCGAGGACGTTCCCCTTCGAGTACTCGCTGAAGTGGCAGGTGTTGGTCGCTGGGTCGTAGTTCTCGATCCAGTGTTGGCGATCACGAGAAACCGTAGAAATCTGATCATCTAGCCGTGGTCGCGCGCGAGTGCTGGTTTCTCGTCAGAACGGCGAATCGGTGTCGGTCGGATCGGTGTCGAGTTCGCGATCGAGAGCCGCGAGGTAGTGT
>JAAETT010000216.1 GCA_024228115.1 bacterium | reverse complement strand
GAAACCCAATGTTGCAGCAGCCGAAAAGACCGCACGCCCTTCCCGCGTGATGCGAGAGGAAATCCGGTCGCGGGTCAGTCCGGAGCTTCACCACGCCTTTGTTCGCGATGCGATTGGTCACAAGCAGTCGCAGTCCGATCGACTCCGAGAAATCTTGGAGGACTACTATGAACTGGGCTTGGACTCTCAGGGGAGCCTCGAGACGCGGCTCGACCGGATCGAGCGCCGCCAGCAGACCCTTGCCACCATGCTCGACCAGCTCTACCTCGGGCTGGTTCTCCGCCTTTCGAAGGTCCCGGAGGAGGAGACGGACGTTCGAATCGAGCTTGCCGAGGATGCCCATGAGAAATGGGTTCGAGCGGTGACGGCCATCATGGAAGGCACCGGACCTGAGTGGCTCAGGAAGCTGCCGGACCGAGCGTGCCAAATGGGCCGGCTGTAGAGTAGGACGAGGCGCCCCCCCCCCCCCCGGTCGCGATCGCGGGCGGGATCGGCCCGGTTGATCTCATGGAGGGGCAAGATCTGCGTCAACCCGCGGAATGACAAGCAGATGGTCAGGGGACCGGTCTGCGAGGGGAGGGCGGGTAGATCCCACCAGCGGCCGTCGGCCCAGACGACTGGACTCGGTCTGGGGATGGCGTCGCTCCCGATCTCCCGGAGTGCCGGTTCCGCCCCCTGTGTGTCAAGGCTCCGCTTTGCTCGCCTTTGGCGTCCTTGACACCGGTGGGCCGGCCCCGGCGAAGCCGTGGTTATCGGCCAGATGCCGGGGCAAATAGCCGCAAGGACGCGGCCCGGCCACCGGAAAGGAGAGCAGCATGGGAGAGTATCTCACGGTGGGTGGAACCCATCTCAAGGTTGGGACCTGCGAGTCGGCCTACTGGGTGCGGCGTGACGAAGCCGAAGCCTGGGATCGCGGCGAAGCGGGCCGCGTCGAGCATGAACCTCATTGCGCCACGCTCGGCCAGTGGCTCGGCGCGAATGCGTTTTGGCGTTTCCCCTTCCCTTGGGAGGACGGGCAGGCGCGCAATGTGAGCGCCGGGGCGAACCGAAACCCGTTCCCCGAAAAGCCTGTCATCTCTTTGGGGGCGGCGGCGGGGAGGCACCGAGAGGGGTGCTGCTACCCAAGGGCTTACCGGAACGGATCGAACCCACTCCCCGGCTCGGGCTTGCTCGTGCGTGTCGAATCCGATCACTGGCAGCCGGGAACCTCGCACAACTGGACCACCGTCGCGTGCTTCTGGTGTCGCACGCCTTTCGCCATCGGAAGCCTTGCCGGGCGCGCGCTCAGGAATGCCCGAGTCCCCGGTCCTCTCGGCGAAGTGATTCGACGTATCCAACCGGCACCTCCCGAGTACCCGATGGAGGCCTGCGGCACGGCATAGGGGGATCGTCGGGGTGGCCTGTCACGCTCGTATTTTCAGGGTTGATCGCAGTCGACTGGCAAAGGTAGGGTGGTGTCATGTCCTCAAAGGAACGCCGCACGAAGAAGAAGGCCAGGGCCCAGAAGCGGAAGGCCGGGAATTCGGCCTCGAAGAAGCCCCGTAAGGGGTCCGAGGTCTCGCCGCGCACGATCATCTCGGTCGGGCACGAGAGCGAGCAGCTGATGCGGAAAATCCGCGATGCCACCGGAGGCCGGGAGTTTTCGTCCCAAGAAGAGTTTCAGGAGTTTCTGAACGGGTTCGTGGGGAGACCGATCGACGAGATCGAGGGCGGTGCGAGCGACGTCGAGCGCGCGCAGGACCTGGCGTTCGAGGCCCTCGAGGCCTTTCCGTCGGAAGAAGCCCTGCACCTCGCGAAGAGGGCACTCAAGCTTGACGACGGTTGTGTGGATGCGCAGAGGATTCTTGCGCAGCTCTCTGGTTGTTCTCAAGACGCGTACGTTGCGGATCTCGAGTCCATCGTTTCCATCGCCGAGGCCCGGTTCGGCACGTCGATGAAAGAAGACGCGGGGTCGTTCTGGGGCCTCCTTGAAACGCGTCCCTATATGCGCACCTCGCTCGAACTTGCACACGCTCTTTGGGAGGTGGGCCGAGAGGCCGAGGCCTGTGTGCGGCTCTTCCGGATGTTGGAACTCAACCCGAATGACAACCAAGGCGTTCGAGGGGTTCTCGTGGGATGGAGCCTTGCCACGGGAGACCTCGAAGGGGCGCGCGATGTCCTGGATCGATACGGCGATGGCAAGGAGGCAGCCATCGCGTGGGGCAGGGTGCTGGAGCGCTGGATATCGGGCGACAGGCTTTCCGCGGCAGGGGCGCTTGAAGTGGCGCGCAAGCAGAACCCCTTCGCTGAGCCTTACTTCAACGGGACGGAGGACCTTCCGGAGGAAGGACCGGACTCGTACTCGCCCGGGGAGGAGAGTGAAGGGCTGGTCTGCGCGATGTTGTTAGGCACGGCGTGGTATCGGCAACCGGAAGCGCGGCTTTGGCTCCGTGGGCAGGCGCGGTCATGAGTAGGCCCCGTCGCAAGGCCGGGATTCGGAAGCAAGCAGACCAGGGGAAAATCTCAGAGCGGCTCCTTGAATTCGCGGAACCCATGATCGACGCGTTGATCGAAGAGACCGGGGACCCCACGGAAGAAGAATTTCAGAACCTGCTCGGCATCTGCGCCCTGATCTGGAATAGCCAGGTCATGGAACAGATCGGTAAGGGGTCTTTCTACGTGGAGGAGGCGAAGAAGGTGCTCAGCAGTGTACCCGGGCCATCAAATATCGACTCCCTAGTCGAAGTGATGTTGAGACGGAAGGCGGAGAACTTCTCGGAGGATCTGCGCCACATCGGGCACTTCGAGGTGGTGACGGACCGAGCGACCGGCGAGCTTCGTGTAAGGGCAGAGGCGCGCCTCGAGGACATGCTGGCAGATGAGCATTGACCGGCTGCTCTCTCTGCTGCGAGTCGATTTCGGGCGAGGCGGGCTGTTCTCGGCGGCTCGCGTCGTGCCCTTTTTTTCGATGAGGTCTCCAGTGCCGCAGACCGAGAAGCAGAAAATCAGATCCCGGCTCCGAAGCTATGAGCGAAAGCTCCGGCAAGAGAAGGAGAAGTTCGGATTCTACGAGGATGGGGCCGGGAAGCGCTATCAGGTCGGCCCGCACTACATGCTGCTCGGCGACAACGAGGGCGCACTTGCAGCCTTTGACTGGTTCGAGAAGGAGTTCGACGACGTGGGGGTGCCGGATCACACGCTTTGTTGGAGTCTGGCGCTCTACCGGTCGGGCAATGAAATCGGCGCCGCGAGAAAGCTTCGGCAGACGATGCTGAGCAATCTGTACCTCCTACCCTACCTGCTGGGAGAGCCCATCGAGGAGCTCGACATCTGGCACGGCTCGAGCGATGCGAGGCCAAGTTTCGTGGAGCACATTGTCGAGCCGTACCTCGGGCTCTGGAGCGACGAGGAAAGGGAGTGGGCGGCGCGGGTCTACAAGAGTCCGGGGGCCCACTCGCTGCGCGAGCAGTTCATCGAGATCAGCAAGCGGTTGAACCATGCGCCACCGGGGCCAGAGAGAAGTCGTCTCCTGAAGGCGATGTACAAGCTGGAAGGCGAGTAGCTGTGCACTGTCGCCTCGTCAGCCGGAAGCCCGTTTTCTGCTCCGTTGGCAGAGCGGATCGCGTCTCCAAGGAGCGTTGGTATATCGGTTCCAAGAGAGAGGGCGGCACTGCCTACTCCATCCAATTTACGCAATCGGTGGAGTTGCACCTTGCATGGACGTGCCCGTTGGAGGCGGCGACGGTGAAATGGATTCGACCCGAGTAGTAGGGACAGTCGATGAGTCCCTCGGATCCGGGCTCGAAGTGGTCCACGATGAGAGGCCGGACGACGCGGATCTGCGCGAGAAATTTGTCCCCATCCGCTCGAATCTGCTTGAGCCGGGCCTCGGCCTCGTCCCGGGTGAATGGATCCCGATTCGCGCACGGGATGGAGGCGACCTCATCGTCGTAGAGGGTGCAAGGAAAGATCTGGTTCCCATCGTTGTTTGAGCCCCGCACCTCGTCGTAGGCGATTCCGGCCTCGCAACGTTGGCAGAAGACGGGTCCATACACGTGATGGCGACACTGCGCGATGATGTCTTCGACGTTGGTGGCGAGATCTTCCGTTCGCTCGGCCATGCCTCGGTGAACACCCAAAAGCAATGGGATGGACTCCTCCTCACCCGAGCCGGCGTCGACGCGCCAGAATGGTGGTGTTGACCAACCATTCAAAGGATGAGGAGAAGTCCAAGATGAAGATTACCCGAGCCGGAGTCGACATTGCGAAATCTGTCTTTCACGTTCATGGGGTCAACGGTGATGACCAGCCGGCGTGGCAGGCAAAGCTCAAGCGGAGCGAGTGGCTCGAGGCGTTGTGCGCCCGGCTCGCGCCGAATGCCGAGATAGGAATGGAGGCCTGCGCATCGTCCCACCACTGGGCGCGAGAGCTGCGAAAGCGAGGGTTTCGCGTCAAGCTGATTGCCGCTCTGTTGGCGATCACGAGAAACCGTAGAAATCTGATCATCTAGCCGTGGTCGCGCGCGAGTGCTGGTTTCTCGTCAGAACGGCGAATCGGTGTCGGTCGGATCGGTGTCGAGTTCGCGATCGAGAGCCGCGAGGTAGTGT
>JAAETT010000215.1 GCA_024228115.1 bacterium | reverse complement strand
GCTCGTGATGACCGAGACCCTCTCGGCCTGCGCCGTGATGCGCGGCTCGGAACGCCGCCACCTTCGCCGAAGCGCGCTTCACCCTGAAGACCGGCTGGCCGTGCAGCTCTTTGGCGCCAAGGCGAAGACCCTCGCGGATGCATGCCGGCTACTTGACGATCAAGGCGTCCGGTGGATCGATCTGAACCTCGGATGCCCGGTTCCCAAATTCATCCGCAAGGGTGCGGGCGCTGCCTTGATGCGAACGCCGCTCGAGATCGGGCGCATCGTCGAAGCCATGCGCAGGAGTTTCGGCGGTGTCCTCTCCGTCAAGATGCGGAGCGGCTGGGACGCGCACTCCCTGAACGCCCCGGAGGTCGCTCAGATCGCGGCCAAGGCCGGTGCCGAACTGATCACGATCCACGGTCGAACCCGCGCTCAGCAGTACCGCGGCCAGGCAGATCGCCAACTCATCCAGCAGGTCGTCGAGGCAGTTCCGGAGCTCCCCGTCCTGGCGAATGGTGACGTGGTCGAAGCGGCCGACGTCGCGGCCATGGCAGCAGAAACCGGCGCCGCCGGCGTGATGATCGGAAGGGGTGCGATTGGCAACCCCTGGATCTTCGAGAGAGCCCTCTCTCTGGCCGCGGGCGACCCCGTTCGCCCACCGACCACGGGAGAGCGATTGGCCACCCTCGAGCGCCATGCAGAACTGATCTCCTCGGTGGCCCGTGACGATCGGGAGCGCGTACGTGAGCTTCGTCGTTATGCGAGCGCCTACTCCAAGGGGCTGCCGGGCGGCCGGCATTTCCGAGTCCATGCCTTGCAGATCCAGGAAGCGGAAACGTTGGTCGACCTCACACGAACCTTCCTGGCAGAAGCCGGCCCGGAGGCCGCGTGACGACCCGCGAGCTGGGCAGCGTCCTCGAGGCGATCGTCGCGGGCGTGGTCGTGCTGGATCGCGACGGGCGGGTGGAAGAGATCAACTCGGCCGCCTCCCGCATCGTCGAGCGCTCTCGCGAACAGGTCCTTGGCCAGCCCGTCGAGGATCTGGTGACGCCGAGCCATGCGCTCGCGCGGTTGGTGCGGAAGGCCTTGGCCCGGGGCAACGGCTTCACCGAGAGCCATCAAAAGGTCGAGAGGCGTAGCCTCGAGGATGCTGTGGTCGACATCGCCGCAACCCCGCTCTTTGCGGAAGGCGAACTCGACGGCGTCGTGATGGTGTTGCGGGATCGAACGGCGCGCAACCGCCTGGATCAGCTCGAAGAAGAACGCGAGCGCTTCGAGGCGTTTGGTCGGATTGCGGCGGGCCTCGCCCATGAGATCAAGAACCCGCTGGGCGGGATTCGCGGCGCAGGCGAGATCCTGGGCCGACGTTCGAGCGATGAGAAGAATCGGGAGATCTCCGAGTTGGTCGTCCGGGAGGCCACGCGCATCGCCAGCCTGGTCGATGATTTCATGGTCTTTGCCCGTGGCGATCGTCTCGATCTCGTCCCTTTGAACGTCCATCGGGTGCTCGATCACGTGCTCGAGCTGGCTGGAATGGACCCCGCCTTCGCTGGCGCACGCATAGAACGAAACTTCGACCCCTCCATCCCAGACCTGCTTGCCGACGGCGACCGCCTGACCCAGGTGTTCTTGAACCTCATCCGCAACGGCCTCCAGGCCCTCGGCCAGGGCGGCGGAACGATCACGATCACGACCCGTGTAGCGCTGGAACGGCGCCTGGTCACCGATACGGGGCACTCACGCCCTACCGTGGTGATCAGCATCGAAGACGATGGTGCGGGCATGGATGCGGAGGAATTGCGCCAGGCGACGCTGCCATTCTTCACGACGCGAACCGGTGGCACGGGCCTGGGGCTTGCGGTCGCCGAATATTGGATTGCGCAACACGAGGGAACGTTGGACATCGAGAGTGAGAAGGGCGTGGGGACCCGCGTCCGAGTTGCCCTGCCCCTCGTGCCTGCGCCCCCGGAGAGGAGCCCGGAGTGAAAGAGAGCGCCCGCGTGCTGGTGGCGGACGACGAGCAGTCGATCCGCTTCGTGCTGCGAGAAACGCTGGAGAGTGCGGGACACGAGGTCGTCGATGTCGCGACGGGCGAAGAAGCGCTCGAAGCGCTCGCCAGCCAGGCATTCGAGATCGCATTCTTCGACATCCGCATGCCGGGCCCCAGTGGCATCGAGCTGTTGCGGCATGTGAAGTCGATCGGCAACGACGTCGCGGTGGTCATCATCACCGCGCAGAACACCCTCGAGAATGCCGTCGAGGCCATGAAGGAAGGCGCCCTCGACTACCTCGCGAAACCGTTCAGTACGGAAGAGATCCTGCCACTGGTCGACAAGACCCTGCGCACACGCGCGCTGGAGAGCGAGGTCCGCTCGCTGCGGCGGGAGGTCTCTGGACGGATCCCGCCCGGCGAACGATTGGTTGGCCTGAGCGCCTCTCTGCTCGAGGTGTTCAAGACGATCGGCCGGGTGGCACGAGGAAATGTCGCGGTGCTGGTGACTGGCGAGAGTGGTACCGGCAAGGAACTCGTCGCCCGCGCGATTCATGGGGCGAGCCCTCGGGCCGACGGCCCCTTCGTCACCGTGAACTCCGCCGCGATTCCGCGCGACCTGCTCGAAAGCGAACTCTTCGGCCATGAGCGCGGCGCCTTCACCGGCGCCCTACAAGCGCGAGCGGGTCGATTCCGCGAAGCCTCGGGCGGAACGATCTTTCTGGATGAAATCGGCGACATGCCGACCGAACTCCAGGCAAAACTGCTACGGGTTCTGCAAAGCGGTGAGGTCTCGCCGGTTGGTGGAAGCCAGACGGAAAACGTCGATGTGCGGGTGATCGCGGCAACACACCGGGATCTCGAAACTGCAGTTGCCGATGGGAGCTTCCGTGAAGACCTGCTCTACCGGTTGCGCGTCGTCCCCATCCACATGCCGCCGCTACGAGAACGGCCGGAAGACATCCCGCCCCTCGCCCAGCACTTCCTGCAACGCTACGACGCCGAACTTACTGACCGGCCCCATGTTCTCGCCGAGGAGACCACCGCACGTCTGGCCCGACACGATTGGCCGGGCAACGTGCGCGAGCTGGAAAACGCCATCAAGCGGGCCCTGGTGTTGGCCTCGGGAGATGTGCTGGCTCCGGAGGACTTCTCTTTCCTCGAGCGCCGTGCAGCCGCGACGGAGCTGGAACCCTCGCTGCCCGAATGTCTGGAAGAGCGGGCCATCGCGGAAACGCAGGCGGCTCTCGAGAGCGGCGAAGACGATATCTATCGGGGTGTCCTGCCAAGGGTAGAGCGCGCGGTGATCGAAACCGTGCTGCGCGAGACCGGCGGGAACCAGATCAAGGCTGCAGCCAGGCTCGGCATCAACCGGAATACCTTGCGCAAGAAGATCGTCGATCTCGAAATCGATGTTCCCGGACGGCCATGAGCTTCGATCGCCGACCGGAAACGAGCTTCCCTCGCCGACCGGGAACGAGTTTCCCTCTGGCAGGCTTGTTCGTCCTGGCCGATGACGATCCGCGTTGGCCTCATGACCCGGTGGCCCAAGCCCGTGCGGCCTGTGCCGGAAGCGCTGCTGTGGTGCAGCTGCGCACCAAACATGCGACCGATCGGATCGCATTGGCCTGGGCGCGGGAGATTCGCGCGTTGACCCGAGAGGCCGGCGTGGGCTTCTTCGTGAACGACCGCTTCGATCTGGCGCTTCTGGCCGAAGCAGATGGTGTGCATCTGGGCCAGGAGGATCTCGCCCCGGACCGGCTGCCGCCGGAGGCTCGCTCGCGTCTGCTGGTCGGCCGATCGACCCATGACGAGGCCCAACTCGATCGGGCTGCGACGGAGCCGGTCGACTACGTCGCTTTCGGTCCGGTGTTCGGCACGGCGTCGAAGGACAGTCCCTACACGCCGCGCGGGCTCGAAGCCCTGGGCAAGACCGCCGCCCACGTCGCGCCGAAGCCCCTCGTCGCGATTGGCGGAATCGGCGAAGCCGAGGCCGGTGCCGTGGCGACCGCGGGAGCGGCGGGGTTCGCCGTGATCTCGGCGGTCGCCGGAGCTACGGATCCACTGGAGGCCACCCGCCGGTTGGTCGAAGCATTCGGCATGACCCGATCGGAGCAGACCGGATGAGCGACGTGGGGCTGCGTCTGACCAGCGCTTTTGGGCTACTGGCCATGATCGCGGTGGCCTGGGCGTTCTCCGAACATCGGCGTCGCATGCCTTGGCGTGTGATCGGCTGGGGCCTGGGCCTGCAGGCGGTGCTGGCCCTGCTGCTCCTGAAGACCACACCGGGTCAGGTCTTCTTTCGCGGTGTGAATGATGCCGTGCTCGGCTTCCTGCAGTTCACGGAAGCCGGCACGACCTTCATGTTCGGACCCATCAAGGCGCTGGGCTTTTCGTTCGTGCTCGACGTGCTCCCGATCATCCTCTTCATGGGGAGCATCTTCTCCATTCTCTACCACTGGGGGATCGTCCAGCGCGTCATCGACGGAATGGCATTGGTCTTGCGCCGCACCCTTCGAACCTCGGCCGCCGAAAGCCTCGCCGCAGCCGCCAACATCTTCGTGGGCATGACCGAAGCGCCGCTGCTCGTCCAGCCCTACCTCGAACGCATGACCCGAAGCGAACTCTTTACCGTGATGGTCACCGGCATGGCCACGATCGCCGGCTCGGTGCTCGTCGCCTACGCCAAGATGCTCGGAGAGGGCGAGTTCTCGGGGCACCTCGTGACGGCCAGCCTGCTCTCGGCACCTGCTGCGATCCTGATCGCCAAGGTCATGGTTCCGGAAACGGAGACGCCACTCACGATCGAATCCGGCCACGCAGCGGTCGAGCGAACCTCCGTCAACTGGATCGATGCGGCCAGCCAAGGCGCCTTGGCAGCGCTGCGCCTGGCCGGTTACATCGGCGCGCTCCTGCTCTGCTTCGTCGCGCTGATCGCCCTCATCAATGCCTTCCTCGGAATGGTCGGAGGATTCGTGGGGCAACCGGACCTCACGTTGCAGCAGATCCTGGGACTGCTGTTCTGGCCACTGGCTTTATTGCTAGGCGTAGAGCCCGCCGAGAGCTTCCAGGTGGCTCAGCTCCTGGGAGTCAAGACCGTACTGAACGAATTCCTGGCCTTCGACCAACTGAGCGGGCTGATGGCCGATGGAGCGATCTCCCACCGCTCCGCCGTCATCTCCAGCTACGCCCTCTGCGGCTTCGCGAACTTCGGCTCCCTGGCCATCTTGCTAGGCGGAATCGGCGGCATGGCACCCTCGAGGCGTCCGGAACTCGCGACTCTCGGCCTTCGTTCGATCCTTGCCGGCACCCTCGCCACCCTGATGACTGGCTGCGTGGTCGGCATCCTGCTCTGAGGCCAGACCTCACGCCTCCAGGAACGCGCGGATCACCGCCATGCCGCGCTCAGGGTCGTCTCGGAAGACGCCGTGGCCGCAGCCCTCGAAGCGCTCGTAGCGAACCCATTTCTCGGGCATGACAGCCGCAATCTCATCCTGATCCTCGATCGGGCAGACCGGGTCGCGGGTCCCGCCGAGCACCAGGGTCGGGCATTGGACGCGCTCCAGCCGATCCAGGTAGTCGAACCGGCTGCCCTCGTCACCCGCGAAGTGGAAGAGCACGTCGAGATTCATGCGCACACGACCGAACTCCTCCGGAGAAGCCGGCTTGCTTCCGTACACGGAGACTGCATTTCTCGTGTACTCGGGAAGGGTTTCGAGGCTGGGCTGCGTCCAGAAGCGTTCCGCGGCCCCTCGCGCCTGCTCACCTCCGACCTCCAGGAATCGGTCCAGCATCCGAGGCAAGTTCATACGCGCCGACGTACTCGAAAAGACCAGCTTCGACGGATGCTCCGGATGCCGCGCGGCATAGGCGATGGCGACCATTCCTCCAAAAGATTGCCCCATCACGATTGGACGCTCGATCCCCAGCGCGTCACAAAGCCCGCGCACATCATCGGCCCACTGATCCAGGTTCCAATGCTCTCTCGGCCCGTGCTCGCTGCGCCCGTTCCCCCGGTGGTCCAGGTACACGATCTGCACCTGGTCACGGAGCTGCTGGAAATCCGGCTTCCACATCGAATGATCGAAGCCCGGCCCACCGTGAAGCAGGATCAGCGTCGGCTTCTCCCGCATCTCGGCGCCATCGGCGGCGAGATTCTCACCATCCACATCGAAGAAGAGCCGGACGCCATTGACCTGGGTGTACATGGGGGAACGCTAGCTCGGAAGACGGCGATGTTCATTGAGGATTACCGCGCCCTGCCCTCCCGCCATGCCGCGATCAGTTCCTCGTAGCGCACGGTTTCGCCCTTCGGCTTCTCGTTCGCGAGCTCTGGCTTTGGCGCCCCGGGCTTCGCGAACCAGATGGAAGGATCGATCTCGGGGCCGAGCTTCGGGCCGCATTCCCCCTGCACCTTGGCGCGCTCCAGGCGCTTGAGTACGCGATCCTGCTGGGCTGCCAACGAGTCGAGTGCCTGCTGGGGTGTGCGTTCACCGGATACGGCCTCGGCGACGTTCTGCCACCAGAGTTGAGCGAGCTTCGGGTAGTCCGGCACGTTCGTACCCGTCGGCGTCCACGCCAGACGCGCCGGGCTGCGGTAGAACTCGACCAATCCGCCAAGGCGCGGGGCCGCTTCGGTCATGGCCTCCGAGGCGAGATCGGATTCGCGGATCGGCGTCAGCCCTTCCAGGGTCTTCTTCAGGGAGACCGTCTTGGATACGGTGAACTGGGCATAGAGCCAGGCGGCTTTCCGGCGTTCCAGCGGTGTGCTCTTCAGCAGCGTCCAGGCTCCCGCGTCCTGATAGCCGAGCTTCATGCCCTCTTCCCAGTACGGCCCTCGCGGCGACGGCGCCATCCGCCAGCGCGGCGTGCCGTCATCGTTCATCACCGCGATGCCGGGCCGGGTCATGTCCGCCGTGAAGGTCGTGTACCAGAAGATCTGTTGGGCCACCTGGCCCTGGGCGGGTACGGGCCCGGCCTCGGAGAAGGTCATGCCCGCGGCTTCCGGCGGCGCGAAACGCTTCAACCAATCGATGTAGCGCGTCAGGGCGAAGACTGCGGCCGGGCCATTCGTTGCGCCACCCCGCGCGACACTCGAGCCCACTGGCTGGCAGCCCTCGACGCGGATTCCCCACTCATCCACGGGTTTGCCATTCGGTATCCCTGCATCGCCCGCGCCCGCCATCGAGAGCCACGCATCCGTGAAGCGCCAGCCCAGGGAAGGATCCTTCTTTCCGTAGTCCATGTGTCCGTACACGCGAACGCCGTCGATCTCCTTCACGTGCACGCTGAAGAACTCGGCGATGTCCTGGTAGGCCGACCAGTTGACGGGGACACCCAACTCGTAGCCATAGAGCTCGAGAAAGCGCTTGCGCAGATCCTCGCTCTGGAACCAGTCGTGGCGGAACCAGTAGAGGTTGGCGAACTGCTGGTCCGGAAGCTGGTAGAGCTGCCCGTCGGGGCCGGTGCCGAAGCTCTTGCCGATGAAGTCCTCCACATCCAGCCCTGGATTCGTGACCGCCTTTCCTTCGCCCTCCATGAACTCCGAGAGCGAGACCGCTCGGCCATAGCGGAAGTGGGTTCCGATCAAGTCCGTATCGTTCACATAGGCGTCGAAGATATTGCGACCGGATTGCATCTGGGTCTGCAGCTTCTCGATCACGTCTCCTTCCTGGATCAGGTCGTGATTGACCTGGATGCCCGTGATCTCCCCGAAGGCCTTGGCCAGGACCCTGGCCTCGTACTCATGGGTCGTGATCGTTTCGGAGACGACGTTGATCGTCATGCCCCGGAAGGGCTCCGCCGCTTTCCGGAACCAGGCCAGCTCGGCGAGCTGCGCCTCACGATCCAGCGTCGAGGGAGAGAACTCCTCATCCACCCACTTCGCTGCGGCGGCCTCGCGTTCATCCGCAGAAGCTGCGCTCACGAAAACCAGCGCGAACAAGAGCCCGAGCATGCGTCCCATCATCTTCCTCCCTATCCGAACCGCATGACGGATACCAGAAGCAGCGCCGACAGGCCCAACGCGAACAAGGGGCTCCAGGGCGTGAGGCCCAGCCATGCGAGATGCAGGAAGGCGCTGGCCAGGAGCCCGATGAAGAGACGATCGCCGCGGGTCGTCGCGATCGGGAGCAGGCCTTCCCTCAGATTCGTGGGCGAGAGCCGCTGCCAGACCGTCATGCCGACGAGCAGGGCGCCGATTCCCAGGAAGAAGGCCGCGGTCGGCACCGTCCACGCCATCCACTCGAAATCGCTCATGCGCGCCCCATGCTGAGGCCCTTGGCTGTTGGCGATCACGAGAAACCGTAGAAATCTGATCATCTAGCCGTGGTCGCGCGCGAGTGCTGGTTTCTCGTCAGAACGGCGAATCGGTGTCGGTCGGATCGGTGTCGAGTTCGCGATCGAGAGCCGCGAGGTAGTGT
>JAAETT010000214.1 GCA_024228115.1 bacterium | reverse complement strand
GATCTCACGCGCCAAGTCCAAGCCTGGCAAGACGATCGCAACCGAACGACGAAGGGCGTCGACTGGCAATTCACGACCCAACAAGCCCGCGTGAAACTGCGACGACTCTACCCCCAGCTTTTGGTGTGACAAGGGACTAGCACGCTATCGCCTGATCGAAGTGGTCGGGGAGCCGGTTCGCGTCCGATCCAATTTCGTGAAGGGCTTCACGGAGCTTCCGGTGCGCCTCCACCCCTGGTAGCTCAGTGCGTTGCCCCCGGGACCTGATCAGTGCCGATTCAGGACCTGGATGCCGCTTGCCTCGAAGCGATCCTGCACCTTCTCGAGCTGCGCGTCGGAATACCTCGGCAGGCATAGTTTTGGCTGCTTGCCCTGGATGACGTCGATCTTCGCCTCACCCATGTTGTGGTAGGCGAGAAGATGGATCGAACGCCTCCCCAGCGTGCCGAGACGCTCGATCACCCGCTCGATGTTCGCGTCCGTATCCGTGAAACCGGGAACGAGAGGCAAGCGGAATTCCACCGGGAATTCCCCCTCGACCAGGCGGCATGCGTTGTTGACGATCGTTTCATAACCGTCGCCGAGATGAGCCTCGTGCAGCGCCGAATCGAGGATCTTCAGGTCGAAATAGATGAGATCGAATTTCCGGAGCAGGGCCTCCTGCTGCCTGAAAGAGAACACGCCCGCGGTTTCGAGATTCGTGTGGATGCGTTCACGCCCGCAGAGATCGAGCACCTCATGGAGGAAACGGGGGTGTCGCAACGGCTCTCCGCCGCTGAAGGTGACGCCACCGCCCGATTTCCGATAGTAGGCTCGATCGGCAAGCAGGCATTCCATCAGGCGTTCAGCCGTGTAGATCTCGCCAATCGGCCGAAGCGCATCGTACGCGCAGGCATCCACACAATCCCCGCAGACCGTGCAGCGCTCGTAGTCGATACGGAAACCCGTCCGCGAAATGGCCTGCTCGGAGCAGGCCTCCTCGCAGCAGAAGCTCTCCGTGCAACGATCACGGTAGAACGCAATGACCGGATTTGCTTCTTGTGATTCCGGGTTCTGGCACCACGGGCAATGCAATGCGCATCCCTTGAGGAAGACCAGGGAGCGGATGCCCGGCCCGTCGTGCAACGAGAACCGCTGGATCTCGAAGACGGGCGCGGTTGCCTTCACTGGGCCCGCTGCCGGGTGCGATCGATCAGCTCCTGCTGCATGGAGGGCGTGAGATCGACGAAATATGCGCAGTAGCCCGAGATCCTCACCAGGAGATTGCGGTGTTCGTCGGGATTGCGCATCGCGTCTTCCAGCACGGCAGGGTCGAGGACATTGATCTGCAGCTGCATGCCGCCCTGGTCGAAATATCCCAGCACGAGAGCCTCGAGAGAAGCCTTGCCGGCTGCATCCGCAACCGTCTGCGCGTCGAATTTGATGTTGACGTTGATCCCGTTGCCAAATGCCCGATGGTCGAGTTTGGCCACCGAATTGAGCGAGGCCGTGGGGCCGAGCAGATCCGAACCGTCCACCGGGGCAAGCCCGTCTGCCAGCGGCCGGCCGGCGAGCCGCCCCGAAGGCAGGGCCGCCATCTTCTTTCCGAAGGCCTGGTGGCAGGTCATCGAGTAGTAGCCCGGCATCCAGCGCCCACCGCGCGTATTCGTGTATCGGGACACGCATCGATCGAATAGCGACGCGACCTCAGCGGCCAGCTCGTCCACCCAGGCGTCGTCGTTCCCGAAGCTCGCGATCTTGCGGGCTCGTGCCTGGAGCAGCTCCTGGCCCTCGAAGTTGGTCGCACAGGCGTTGGCGATCTCCTCCAGTGATACCTGCTTCGAATCGAAGACCAGCTCCTGGATGACAGCCAGGGAGTTGGCGAGATCGGCAACGCCCACCGCCTGGATTCCCGACGCGTTGTAGAACGCCCCGCCGCGAGTGGAGTCGGTCGCATTCTCGATGCATCCGCCGATCGTGAGCGAGGAGAAGGGTGTCGGAAAGTACTCCGCGTTGGCTTTCTCTATGGCATCGAGAGACTGCTTCAACATCTCGAGGCGATCCTGCGTTTGCTCTTCCAGCGATTCGAGCAGATCATCCATGCACCCGATCGAATCGAGCCACGGACGTCGGCACGGGGTCGCATCCTTCATGCGTCGCCCGCCACCGAGCAACAACTCGAGACCGATGGCCAGATTGAAGATCGCGGCATCCGAAGACGTAAAGCTCTCGCAAGACAGTGCCGGCTCCACGCACCCGACAGTCGCGTAGTTCCAGACCTTCTTGTGGTCGACACCGCGCCGCGCCATGGCCGGCATGATCACGTCGTCGTTGTAGAGAGCCGGAGAGCCGCCGCCGCCGGCGATGACCTCCACGACCCGTCGAGTGAACGCGGGATCGGTGTTCTTGCTGATGCGGGCATGCCAGTTGGGCTGTCGGGTCTTGAAACCCTCGAGGACGTCGAGCAGCAGGAAGCTCAACGCATTGGTCGCATCGTCGCCGGAAGCATCGACCCCTCCCAGGGTCAGGGCCTATCCAGTCGGCAACCCCGCGAAATACTCGGTCGAGCGACTCGAAAAGAGTGGAATCACCTCGGAGAGCTTGAGGCAGAACGCGGCGAAGAGATCGCGCACGCGATTCGCGTCGAACTCCTCCTGCTCTTGCTCGCGGAAATAGAGCTCGTAGAGGTACTGGTCGATCCTACCGAGGCTGATCCCCTGATCGATCGATTCGACCTGGATCACCAGCTGGAAGAACCAGATCAGCTGGAGCGCCTCGTGAAGGTTGGTGGCCGGGTTGCGGGGAACGTTGAGAAGCAACCTGGCCAGGTCCGCCCTGCCTTGTCTTTCGGCTTCAACCCGATAGCGATCCGCAAATGCTTCGAGGGCCGTGAGGCAGATGTGGCTCGCTTCGAGTTGATTCCGTTGCGCCGGGCTCGTGTCCCCCCGCGCCAGACGCTCATCGAGTTTCTTGCGGTACCCCTTCGTTCCAAGTCGAATGAGCTCGCTGTAGTCTGGAAGAAAATGAGCCACACCGCCGGCTTCGTTGATCACGAAGTGCGCCGCACCGAGTTGATCCCGCGCATAGCCGAGCTGCTCTCGCAAGGAAAAAGCCCGCATTGGGAGACTGCGGCGCAACCAGTAGGGGATCACCGTCCGCACCAGTTTCCATTTGTCGGCTGCGCGAATGTGGAGCGGATTGACGGGGCGTTTCTCGAAGCGCAGCACGTCTTCCAGCATCGCCACACCGGCTTTCTCGATGTGGCAGATGGCGCCGATCCGGTGCTCGGTATGCGAACCGACGATCAGCTCTCCGGGATGGATCTGGATGGAGCGGTGCTTCAGGTGGTAGGCGAGACAATGCGCATTCCGCAGTGCCGTGGATGCGTAGTCTTCCGCATCGCGTTTGTAGAACTCGGTGTAGTGGATGGCCCGTTCGGCGCCTACCGCAGGACGGCTCTTCGAATGGTCGACGTAGAGCTGCTGGATCCCGGCTGACGGCCTCCACGGATCCTGTTTTCCGCTATCCACGATCGATATCCTCGCAGATGATTTGCCGGCGTTTCGGGGGTTGATGCTAGCAGCGTTCCCTTCATACCGGTTTCGGCGGGAGGCCACCTTTCCTTCAGATATTCGCCACAATACGATCTTCTCGTCCCTTTTTGGAACAGATCAGGACTCTCGCTGGCAAGAGAGGTCTCCTGCGTCCTGGTGACTGCCGCTTCCCACTCTGCTTCAATGAGCCGGCCGCTCGAACTGAGATCCAACACACGATGCGAAGATGCCTCCTTGCCCCGATCCGAATGAGCAAACGGGTTCCTGGCCAGCTCATGCGGCTGACAGCAACATTGATCCTGGTCTTCGGCCTCTGGGCCGACGGCGCTCGGACGGAGGAGAACCTCACGAACGCCGGCCCGCATGCCGACGCCGCGGGACCTGAAGCAGAAACCGGGCCGGCGGCGTATGAGAGTCCGTCCATCGACTCGCTCCCCGTGCACAGTCGCCGCATCCCCGAAGATTGGGTCGACGTTCCGGCGGCCGTCTCCGTCATCGACCCGTCGGAGGTCCAATTCGGACGTCAGCAACTGGGCCTGGACGAAGCCCTTTCCAGCGTTCCCGGGCTCTTCATGCAGAACCGCGCCAACTTCGCCCAGGATCTTCGCATTTCCAGCCGCGGTTTCGGGGCCCGCTCGAGCTTTGGGATCCGCGGCATCAAGCTCTTCGTGGATGGCATTCCGGCGACGCTTCCCGATGGGCAAGCGGGCGTCGATGCGATCGATCTCGGGTCGACGGGCCGGGTCGAGGTCCTGCGTGGACCGGCGTCATCGCTGTATGGGAGTGCCGCCGGCGGCGTGATCCATCTGCATACGGAGGAACCCCCGGATCTCCCCTTCGTCGAGGGCCGGGTTTCCTATGGAGCGCAGGGCTTCGCCCGTCAGCAACTGAAGACTGCAGGACGCGGGGGGCCCGTCGATTACCTCGTGAACGCCACTCGAACGCATGTCGATGGCTACCGGAATCAGAGCGGGTTCCGTGCATCCAATTTGAACGGACGCTTCCGTTGGCAGGTCGACGAAAGCTCCCAGCTCCAACTCGTCTTGAATGCCGTCGATTCACCAAAGGCGGACGACCCGGGCGGGCTGACCCGAGAAGAAGTCCACACGGATCGGCGGCAAGCCAGGACGCGCAATCTCCTCTTCGACACCGGAGAGGAGGTGGATCAGCAGAAGCTCGGCCTCCTGTACCGGAAGGCCTTCGGGGATGCCCACGAAATCGCCGCGCGGAGCTACGTGGTGCAACGGGATTTCGAGAACCGGCTCCCCTTCACCTCCGGCGGAGCCGTGGATCTGGAGCGTCTTTTTTTCGGGGGCGGGCTCTCGTATCGAGGCAAGGGAACGCTCTTCGATCGGCAGCACCAGCTCGTCGTCGGCCTGGACGTGGATGCCCAACGCGACCGCCGCAAACGCTTCGACAATCTCATGGGCGATCGCGGCCCTCTCGTCTTCGACCAACACGAAGACGTCACCGGCTGGGGCCTCTACGCCCAGGGCCAGATCGATCTCGGGCACGACTTCGAGTTGAGCCTCGGTGCCCGCTTCGACCGCGTCGAGTTCGACGTCGACGATGACTTCCTTTCCGACGGGGACGACTCGGGAGAGATTCACTTCGACGAATTCAGCCCGGCGTTGGCCCTGCTATGGCATCCGACGACGGCCTTCAACGTCTACGGCCGCATCTCGACTTCGTTCGAGACTCCGACGACGACCGAACTCGCGGACCCCGAGGGCTCCGGCGGCTTCAATACATCTCTCGAGCCCCAGACCGCTCTTGGCTACGAACTGGGCGTCAAAGGCCTGCTCCCGGGTCGCTTGCGTTATGAGCTCGTCGTCTACGACATCGATGTCGACGACGAACTCGTTCCCTTCGAGGTCGCTTCGATGCCGGAAAGACGCTTCTTCCGAAATGCGGGAGAAAGCTCGAGGCGGGGCGTCGAGGCCGCTCTCGCTGTGGAGCCCCACCCGGGGCTGACCCTCTCGCTCGCCTACGCCCACTCGGATCTCCGCTTCGATCGCTACCGGACACCAGCCGGCCGTTTCGACGGAAATCGCATTCCCGGCGCCCCCCGGAACCAATTCCACGCAGAGATCGCGTTTCGCCACCGCTCGGGATTCTTCGTGAGTTGGGATGCACTCTACGTGGGACATATCTACCTGAACGACGCCAACACGGCGAAAGATGGAAGCGCGCTGGTTTCAAACCTCCGGCTGGCATGGCCCCTCCATGCGGGGCACCTGCGAATCACGCCCTTCTTCGGCGTCAACAACCTCTTCGACCGTGCCTACCAGAGCAATGTCCGCATCAATGCCTTTGGCGGCCGCTACTACGAGCCGGCTCCGGATCGCAACCTCTACGGAGGCGTGGGCGTGCGCTGGGAGTTCGGCTCGGACGCTCCCTAGAACCGAAGATGGCCGGGTCTTTCACCCAACCTCTCGGGTTTTTCCCTGAGTCGCTCTGGATCGGTTTTCGTTCCAGTCCGACTGGATTCATCGCAGCCAGCGTCTAATCCAGGGTGCCCGTCCCGACGATGGGTGGACGTGGAATCTGCCGAGCCCCTGCGACCATGAAACGCTGTGGAGTGCCCATCCTGGACGACTCCCTGGGCGGCCTTTCTCCGGAACTCCCGACGGTCGTCGTGGGGCCTTCGGGGAGTGGACGTACGGTCCTCGCCCTCGAGCTTCTGCATGCGGCCACCAGCCGAGGCGAAACGGCTGCGCTGATCACCGGCGAACCCCCGGAACTCCTGCTTCGTCAGGCAGCAAGCCTCGGCCTGACACTGGAACACGCCGTACGCACGGGTCTGCTCACGATCCTCGAGCTCGATGCACGTGCGGCAACGCTCGTACGTGTCCACGGTGCCGACGCATTGATCGAAGCCATCGTCGAGGCTGTTGGATCGCCCGGCACTTTCGTGATCGAAGAAATCGGCAAACTCACCCAGGAGATCCTGGATGAGGTGAGCATGCGAGATGTCGTGCGTCGCCTGCTCAAGATCACTGCCGGAACTGAGGGGACGATTTTCGTCACATCGAGCAACTCGCGCCTTCGCGACACCCCCGCACTCGAGCAGGTACTCGGCGATGTTGCTGGGGCGATCGTCCAGCTGGATCGAAGTGAAGACGGCGACCGGACGCTCCGCATCGACAAGTGCCGTCTGGGCCAACCTCTGGCTGAGATGCTCCCGTTCGAGATCACGGCCGGAGGCATTCGCCAGGCCAACGCGCGTCAGGAATCCCAGGCGAAGACCACTTCTCTGCCCTCGCCTCCCGTCCAGAGCGATTCGCAACCCGATCTCTCGCGACCGCGCATCCTGGTTGCGGAAGACGAGCGCTTCGAACGCGAGCGCGTGCAGGACATGTTGGGCAGCGATTTCGACATCCGCTTCGCCGAGGATGGGTTCGAGGCTCTCTCAGCCCTCCTGGCCGATGCTCCGGACCTTCTCATCCTCGATCTCGTCATGCCGAGGGTGACGGGCGAGGAAGTCCTGCGCTCTCTCCAGGCTTCGGGCTCGAACATTCCGGTGCTCGTCACATCGAGCCGGGTCGGACGGGCCGCGGACCGCGTTCGCATGCTCTTCCAGGGAGCGACGGACGTGATGACGAAGCCGGTCAACGCCATCGAGCTCAAAAGCCGGGTCACCACCCTGCTCGCCGCCTCTGCCGGTGGCGTTTCGACCCTGCAGGAGAACGACGTCGTCGGGCTCCTGGCGAGGGGGAACTCATCCCATCACCTGGAAGAAGAGGCCTTCGCGGTACTCGTGGAACGCGCAACCGAGTTCGCCCGTGCCTATCAGATGACGTCCACGATGATGGCCGTAGAAGGCGAGCCCGAGGTCATCGATTCACTCGTATCGGTCGCCGACGAGACGCTTCGCGGCGACGACGCCATCCTCGCACTCACCGAGGAACGCGTCTTGATGTTGCTCGTTCTGACGCCGACGGCCAATGCGCAGATCATCACCCGGCGGCTCGGAGAAGCCCTGCGTCGCGCCAGGATTCCCCGCAAGGGCCTGAGGGTCGGGTTCCAACCCGTGAAGGGTGAATCCGAGAACGTCTTCAAGGATTTCTTCGACGATCTCTCACCCTGGCTCACTGTGGAAAAGGGCGGTAAATGAGGCTTCACCTCGCTGCATGCGTCGCACTGGTCGTGCTCGTGTTCGCCTGGCCAGGCAAGGCAGAAGAAGCCGGCCTGCAGAAACGCCTTGCCCAGGCCAATGAGTGGCTGGTCGAACGCGAACACTGGGACGACGCGATCGAGATCTATCGTGATGTTCTACGTCAGGACCCGACCCAGACGGACGCCCGACTCCGACTGGCCCGCGTACTCGCCTGGCAGCTCCACTACGACGAAGCGCTTGCTGAGTTTGATGTCCTCGTCGGCAATGGCGGAGATCCCTTGTTCCTCGTCGAGCGAGGAGAAGTTCACTCTTGGGCTGGCCAACTCGAAGCGGCTGAGAGGGATTTCGATTCGGTCCTCGAGCAACGGCCCGACAACGCGCGGGCCTACCGAGGCCTGGCTCGCGTCTTCGCATGGTCCGATCGCAAGAGTGAAGCCGATCGTGCCTTCCGAAAGGCCCTCGACCTCGAAGAGGACGAGAAAGCAAGACGCGATTGGGAGGAACTCAGGCGAGACTACCGACCCTTCCTTCGGCCCGGATTCGAACTCGTTTCGGATTCGGGCGATTTCGAAGCGATGCGTGCCGGTGCGGAGGCGTCCTTCTCGCTCGACTTCGACACCCGCCTGTTCGCGCGCGCGGGCTGGCTCGAAATCGATCACCCGGCGGAACCGGGACTGCTTCGCGGTGACAGCACCGAGAAGGGAAGAGAACTCGGATTCGGCCTGGAGCACAAGCTCTCAGAGAGTGTTTCGAGCCGCCTAACCCTTTCGGGTCGTTCCTGGCGGGACGCTCCAGACAAGCTGATCGGCCAGGCGGAAATCGACTACGCGGGATGGTCGGACATGTCGGTCCAGCTCGCCCTCGGCCATCGCGATCAATGGGAAGACGCCCATTCCCTTCCGGCGTTGCGGGCCGGAATCCAGGCTTCCTACGCCCGCATCAGCGTCTGGCGACAGCTCGGTGAGCGCTCGGAATTCTACGCGAACCTCGAAGCCGGCCGCCTCACGGATGGCAACCGTCTGGTGGGAAGCTATCTGGAGGTGGACTTCGCCCCGCTCCCGCAGACCGACGCCCGGCTGGTCGTGGCTGGAAGCTTCGCGAGTTACCACCGCCCCGAAGACATCTACTACAGCCCGGAACTCGACGGATCCCTGGGCCTGTATGCGCGCAAGGATCTCGTCCTCACCCCCACACTCGAACTTCGTATCGAAGCCGGTGCAGGTGCAGGAAGTTCCCGGGAGTTCGGATTGTGGAGTAGCGGCCCCACCTGGAAGGCTCGCGGCCTACTCCAGTGGACGCTCGGCTCCTGGGCGCTGCGGGCTGAAGGCACGTTCGATCAGTCGCAGCGGGCATCGACCTACCGCGCGTCGAAGGTTGGGCTCGAGCTGAAGCGGAGCTTCTGAAGGTGAGTCGGGCCCTCTACGTCCTCACCGTCCTTGGAGCGGTCTCCCTCCTCGTCACCCTTTCGTTTCTTCTCTTTGGCTTGCTGCTCGATCTGCGCATTGATCTTCCTGCAGGTTTTCTCCAAACCTCCTTCGTGATGATCCTGGGCTTCCTCGTGCTGCTCATCTTGCGCTACTTCGGCCTGCTCTGGTTCTCCTACCTGGCACAGCTCGAAGGGGAACGAAGTGCTACGTCGCGAACCCCGTTGGTGACGATCCTGGTTCCTGCGTACAACGAAGGGCCGGTCATCCAGGGCGCGATCCGATCCCTCTTCGCGCTCGACTATCCGCGTTACGAAATTCTCGTCATCGATGATGGCTCCACCGACGACACCTACGATTCTGCCCGAAGGTTCGAAGGAGATCATGGACGCGTTTCGGTCCGGGTGATCCGACAGCGAAACGGCGGCAAGTCCTCTGCACTGAATACGGGGATCGCCAATGCCAGCGGCGAGTTGGTCCTCTGCATGGACGGCGATTCGCGCCTCGCCCCCGAGACGCTCCGGAAGGCCGTGCGTCATTTCTCTTCTCCGTCCATCGCAGCCGTGGCCGGAAGCGTAAAGGTCGTCAATCGGAACAGCTTCCTGGCTCGTCTCCAGGCCCTCGAATACGTCGAGGGACTGAACATGGCTCGCAGGGCCCAGGGCTTCTTCCACGCTGTCAACATCATCCCCGGCCCGATCGGCATCTTCCGCAAGGGCGCGCTGGATAGCGTCGGCCGGTATGACTCGGACACCTTCGCGGAAGATTGCGACCTCACCATCAAGCTGCTGATCGCCGGCTGGCAGATCTACTACGAACCTGGGGCCGTGGCCTACACGGAAGCCCCAGAACACCCGCTGGACCTGCTCAAGCAACGCTATCGGTGGACCCGCGGGATCCTGCAGGCCATGAAGAAGCATCGGCGCACGCTAGGGTCGCTGTTTTCGACGCCGACGGCCTGCCTGACGCTCTGGTACATGATCTTCGAGGGCATCGCCTGGCCCTTCATGAATGTCTTTGCCCACGTCTTGTTCGTCTTCGTGGCCTACAACCACGGTAACTCGGTTCCGCTGTTGTTCTGGTTCCTGCAGCTCACCATCCTCGACATGGCGGCCGCTCTCTACTGCGTTTCCGCCGAGGAAGAGAGCATCGGCCTCGTTCCCTACGCAATCTTCTATCGCATGTTCTTCGCCCTCTGCATCGATTTCGCGAAGGTCTTCGCCACCTTCGAGGAACTCGTCGGCATTCGCATGGGCTGGGGCAAACTCGACCGACTCGGGAGAATCTGATGGATCTCGTTCCCGTCCTATCTACCGTCATCTTCGTGGCAACGATCGCCACGATGATCCTCGCCGTCTTTTCCTACGCGGCCTTCAAATTTCGGGATTCACGGAAGCCCAAGGGGCCCGAAGAGAAACCGGTCTTCTTCCACCGCTTCGAGCTGCCGGGAGAGAACGAGGATCCGGAAGCGGAAGCCGGCTGATTCCGGAGCTGGGCTGCAGATGCCACGTAACCGCAATCCTCACTAGCGACCCTGGAAGTTCGGCGGTCGCTTCTGCAGGAAGGCAGTGACTCCCTCCGTGAAATCACTCGAGCTGCAGAGCTCCCGTTGAGCGTCCCGTTCGACATCGAGCTGGGAATCGAGATCACCTTGCTCGGCCGCAGAAAAGACGTCCCGGAGACGAACGAACGCGCGGGTCGGACCGGACGCGAGACGCTCCGCAAACTCCATGGCGATCTCCATCAGGTCATCATCCGGAACACAGCGCCAGATCAGGCCCCATTCTTCTGCCTTTTCCGCCGAGAGGGACTCGCCCAACAGGGCAAGGCCGAGTGCCCGGGCACGCCCCACGCGATGCGGAAGGTGATAGCTCGCTCCAACGTCCGGAACGATGCCCAGTGCCGGCGCGAATACCAGCTTGAAGCTGGCCGACTTGGCGGCCAGCACGAGATCGCAGGACAACGCCAGGCCGACTCCGCCCCCGGCGGTCACCCCGTTCACGGCTGCGACGATCGGTACCCGCAGCCCATGCATCTCGCGCACGAGCGGGTTGAACCGGGCATCCATGCTATGCGCCACCTTGTCGCCCAGCGTTTCCCCCGGCTCGTCCACACTCGCGGCCAGATCAGCCCCCGCACAGAACGCCCTCCCGTTGCCGGTCATGACCAGCGCACGCACCTCGGCATCGGCCTCGACTGCCGCCAACGCTTCGCGGATGTCATCGATCAGCCCTGCGCTCATCGCATTCAGGACCTCGGGCCGATCCAGGCGTAGGACCGCAACGGCCCCTTCCCGTTCGAGCTCCAGCGTCTTCCAGTCGCCCAACACGTCAGCCATGGGATCCTCCAGCCGGGACGCAACGACGCGCCGTCCCTCTCGTTCGAAAGCGGATTCTCCTCGAATCGTCGGTACGGGTCAACGAAGAGCCGTCGGCCGCAGAAGTGCCAGCGGCGTTCGCCCCGGACCTGCTGGGCTGCTCGTCCCTGTGCGCTATCCATCTCCTGGCAAGACCCGGCGACTGGAAGGATGATGACTACTCTCCCTGACCTGCTTCGCAAGGCAAAGACCCGATTCGATCTGACCGACCCCGGCGATCGGGAGAGCCTTCAGCGGCTCACCGCGAAATTGCTCGAACAAGAGCAGCTCTCGGTGGCCGAGATCGAAGACGCTGCCCGCTCGGATGGGGCTCCGCTCGAATTCCGCCTCGCGGCCAAGCTCGTGGATTCGCGCCGCTGGTTGGCAGGAAACTCCGAGCCGTTTCGGATCGCCGTCGTCTTCGCGATGTGGGGCGAGCACCACCGGCTCCTTCCACGCAGCACCGCCAACCCCAACGGTGAAGATTCGCTGCACGTCAAACTGGATCAGCTGGAGTGGGCGACCGCGGGCACCGGAATCGAATGGGAGATCTACGCGGTCGACGACGGCTGCCCCCACGGCAGCGCGGATCTTGCGCGACGTCGGGCCAGGGAACATGCGGCACGGGATCGCGTCACGATACTCGAACTCGCCGACGCACTGCCGGCTGGAGAAGGTCCCCTGGCCGGGCTCGGCTCCGCCGACGATTCGCGAAAGGCGGGCGCCATCATTCTAGGCTGCGCCCGCGCCATCGAGAATGGCGTCGATGCAGTCGTCTACACGGACGCCGACAACTCCGTCCATCTCGGGCAGATCGGCCTGCTGATGCGCCCCTGGGTCGAGCGTGGAGCCAAGGTCGTGCTAGGCGACCGCAAACATCCAGACGCCGTCCTCATCAAGCAGGAGGCGCGATGGGGAGAGGGGATCGTCCTGCTGCGCCATATGCAACGCATGATCGGCCGAGCGATCTACTCCCGCGGCATCCTCGACACCCAGGCAGCATTCAAGTTGTACGCAAGCGATGTGTTGGGCAAGATCCTGGAACGGCCGACCGTCTACGATTTCTCGTTCGACAGCGACTGGATCCTGGCCAGCCTGGCCCAGGGAGTCGAGCCGGTCCAGGTACCCTTCGCGTTCATCGATTCTGCAGCCGAATCCGCCTCCATCGCCCAGGGCCCCATGACGACCTGGGAAGCACTGCTCAAGGGGCTTGCTGCCTCGGTCCGACGCCACGGCGTCGAACACGACCTCGAGATGGCGCGAGTGCTGGATGAAGAGATCCAGACAGCGGCCGACCTCGATCGCATCATCGACGATCTGCCGCCTGCTCTCGCCAATGCGCCAGACGAACGCCTCGGTGACCCCACGCTGATGTCCCCAGCCGAAATCCGCACCTGGATCCGAAACCACTAGCGGGGGAGCCGCTTCGCCGGGGCTGGGCGCAGGCCGGGCGGAAATAATGCGCAGGCATAGGTCCCGTTCAGCGTGCGCGTAGGTTGCCCGCGGCGAAAGCCGCGATGGGCAACACCCTGTCCACCTCCCTACGCGGCCACCCGATCCCCGGCCGAGCCATTCCGCCCGGCCTGTGCCTGTTGGCGATCACGAGAAACCGTAGAAATCTGATCATCTAGCCGTGGTCGCGCGCGAGTGCTGGTTTCTCGTCAGAACGGCGAATCGGTGTCGGTCGGATCGGTGTCGAGTTCGCGATCGAGAGCCGCGAGGTAGTGT
>JAAETT010000213.1 GCA_024228115.1 bacterium | reverse complement strand
ACCATTGCTGAAGCGTCGCCCGCTGGCTCTTGCTGAGGTGAATCTCGGCTGCGACCCGCATCGTGCCCCTCTGGCCGTTCGCCGCGAGGGTAACGTGGATAGTCCAATAGTGCCCTTTATTTATGAATCATATCACTAGCTCTGTTTCCGGAATTCGCTCTTCTTCGGACCGATACGAGCCGCGATGGGCGCGAGCTTCTCGGTGTCCAGGCTATAGAACTCCACGGCGTTGCCACCGAGCTGGGCGGCAATCTCGTCGTCGGAGAGACCTGCCATGGCTTCTGCGATCTGGTCGTGTGTGTTCGGCCAGCTCCCTTCGGGATGCGGGTAGTCGCTGCCCCACATGATGCACTCGCCGCCGATCGCTTGTCCGAGCTGGCCGTCCCCGGGTGACATGCACGCAGCGCCCAATCGGATGTTCCGGCGGAAGTAGTCGCTGGGACTCATCGAGAGGTGGCTGATGTAGTCACCGAGCTTCTGGGCCTGGGGCGTCACCTTGTAGCGCACGTCGAGCAGCCGCATGTAGTCCGGAACCCAATCGATGGCGCCCTCGACGATTGCCATCTTGAGCCTCGGGTAGCGTTCGAAGACACCCCCCCAGATCATGAAGGTGGCCGTTCGGCTGACCCACCAGACCACCTCGGAGAGGAAAGCGCCCATGGCCCCGACGGGGGGAGTCCGTTCGCCGCTCTCCAACTCCGACAACGGCCCGAAGTACTCCTCGATCGGAGATGGACCGATGTGGAAGTGGATCGGCATGTCGAGGTCCTGACAGATCTCCCAGATCGGGTCGTACTTCGGATGGTGGTAGGCCGGGAGCTGGCCCCACAAGGGGGGCAGTATGATTCCCCGGAGCCCATTCTCACGGGCGAGGCGGATCTCCCGTACGGCCTGCTCCACATCCCACAGCGCGGGAATACACGCCAGGCCGAGCCGGCGCTCGGGCGCCATCGCCACCAGATCGGCCATCCAGCGGTTGTGGGCGTGGCAGCCCGCCCACTGGAGTTCCGGCACGACGCCCCCGGTCGGCATGGCGAAGCCAGCACCGAAAGGCGGTGCATTCTGTTCGGTGATGCCGTCGGGGAAGATGACCTCCAATGCGACTCCGTCGCCGTCCATCACCTTCGTGCGCTCCCCATCGTCCCAGGCGCCGGTGAGCGCCTTCTCGTGCCCTTTGCGCCATTCCGCGTTGATGTCGGCGATCAGGAAGCTCTCTTCCATCGTCTTCGTCATCTTGACCTGGATGGGAAGCGCATGATCGAAGGCGTCGCGGAATTTCGGATCCACATAACTCCGGTACTGCTCCGGCGGAAGCCCGGCATGGCAGTCCGAAGAGATCACGAGATGGCGGTCCATGGCTCTGCTCCTCTAATCCGTGGTCGAGTAGAACTGTCGCGCCCAGCGACGGAATTCGATCAGTGGCGTATCCGCCTTGCAGAACACGGGGTTGCGGAGGTGGATCTTGTTGGTCCAGACATCCCAGTCGTCCATCACCCCTTTCGTGATGCCGTCGAACCACTCTTCTCCAGCGACGTCGATGGCGTTCTTGGTCGCGAACATCAGCCAGCGTGAGATGGTGTTGTGGTTGTCGATGGGCGTCGTCGACGAGAACATGAAGAGCCCTATGCCGGGAATGCCTGCGCTCTCGACGCTCGACAAGCCGAGTCCCCAGGTATCGCGAATCAGGGACATCTTGAAGGTGCCGGCCGGCGTCAGGGTTTCGACGTGGCTGATGGCCTTCAGGAAACGGCCGTCGTCATCGAAGCTGAACTCGGTCTCTGGGACCGCGTCCATCCCATGGACGTAGCGGAAGTGCACCGGGTCCAGGTTGTTCTCGGCCATGTCCTGCATGTGGACAGGGACCTCGAGCGTGAAGGTGCGTGGCTCACACCATTCCGGATCCCCGAGCTGGGAGACGACCGGGATTTCCCAATGGGGCGGCTTTTCTTCTGCATGGTGCCAGACGAAGATCATGTGATTGCGCTCGACGACGTCCCACTTTCTCACACAGGCACGCTTCGGGATCTCGTCGCAGTACGGGATGGCCGTGCACTTCCCGGTGTCTCCGTCGAATTGCCAGCCGTGTTGGGGGCAACGAACGGTTTCTCCCATGACCCGGCCCCCCTTGCCCATGTGGATGCCCAGGTGGGGGCAGTAGGCGGAGACCACCTTCGGCTGACCCGAACGAGCGCGGAAGAGCACCAGCTCGTGTTCGAAGCAGTAGACGCGTTTCACCTGCCCCGGGTCGAGCTCCTTGCTCCAGGCCACGGCGAACCAGCCGTTGGGGATTCCCGGGTCTATCGCAAAGATCTCGGTTCCTACTCCACCGATCTTTCCAGCCATCGTCTTCAACCCTCCGTTGGAATTGTCATGGAATCCGCGAGGAATCTCGCGGTGGCAAGCGCGCGCTCTCGCACCGGGTAGTGCTCCAGGTTCGCCCAGTTGAACATCAACACATAGAAGGCACCCATCAGCATCTCGGTCAGTGTTTCGAAGCCGTGCAGGTCGGCCAGGTCGCCGGAAGCCGCGCCTTCGCAGATGATCGACTCGAACGCGTCGTGCAGCTTGCGCGCCTGTTCGGGCTCATCGCCTGCTGCGTGAATGATGCGCACGATCTCGCCGATCAGCTCGCGGTGCATCGGGCCTGCCTCGTCCAGGTTGTGGGCGAGATTCTCGAAGAAGTGTTGGATCCGACCGCGGGTCGAGGTGGGCTGTTTGCGGGCCTGCTCGATATTCGCCAGCAGTTCGTTCAGCGCGCGTTCCGCGATCTCGTCCAGCAGTTGCTGCTTGGACGTGAAATGGTTGAAGAAGGTCTTGTGGGCAACGTCGGCTCGCTCGCAGATCTCCACGACCCGGGTCGCCTCGAGGCCGATCTCCTCGATCAGCGCGACGCCGGCCTCGAGAATCCGGCTCCGGACCTCCAACTTGCGACGTTCGCGGCGGCTGAGTTCCGGTCCCGCAGGGCGCTCGACCTCAGCAGGTGTCCTCATGCATCTATTCTTGTGCAAGATGACACAGGAATGCAAGAATATACTTCTATGAATCCTTGCTGGTGCCCGCGAAATTCCAGCTGGGCGCTGGAAGGCCCGGAGGTTCGGATCGGTTGCGAACGATCGGCAAGAGGTGACGCAACTATTGGAAAATACTATGTATTTAGGGTCGCGTCGGAATCCTGCGGGTACAACGAGCGGCTTTCAGACTCTCCTGCCCTGGCGACGCATGAGTTCAATGATCTCGTAGTCGTCGAGGGCCGCGGCCAGCTGCGCGAAGTACACCTCCAGACGCTTCGCTCGCGGCAGAGCTTCATCGACTGAATCGCCCAGACGCAGAATCCCTTCCTCTCCTCTCGCGTCGACGACCAGGAGGGTCGTCAGATGAGTCACGAGGATGTCCAGGACGGCCAGCCGGAGCAGCAACCAGAGCGAGTCCAGATCCAGATCGAGGACGCCGCCAGCGAGGAGCCTTGCGTGGTAGTGGCTGACCAGCGATCGATCCATCGAACGCCGCTGCCGGATGGTCAGGCCCGTGACCACGATTCTGGCGAGATCCGAACCAGGCGAATTCAGACACAGGGTCTGCCAGTCCGAAACGGTGAAGCGTCCACCTTCTTCGCCGGCAAAGAAGAGCTGACCGGGACGAAAGTCTCCATGAGAAAGAGTCAGCGGGCTCGTGGCCGAAGGTGTCACCCGATCCCAAAGGTCGATGATCAGTGCCGCCGCCTCGAGCACGATGCCAGGCGTTACGTCTGCGTGGCGGGCCTCGACGGCCGTCAGCACGCCTTCGAGCAACTGCCTACGGCCGCTGCTGTAGGTCGGATCCGAACTGTTCGTGATCCAGAGATTCTGCTTCAGCCGTGCATCACCCCACCAACGCGCGTGGAAACCAGCCAGATGCGAAACTGCCAGTTCCACGTCCTCGGCAGATCCCACTCGGCCCAGTCTGCAGTGACTGAGATCCTCGAGGAGCAGCAAGAACTGCCCGCCGCCCGGATCCAACTCCGCGGCGTGGCATTTCGGTATCGGGATTCCGGCTACTTCGAGACTCGGCCCGCATAGGGTCGCATCCGGGCCCTGACAAAAACCATCCGACGGGTGACGATCTCTATCGAGAAACACATCATGGCCACCGCCGCTTCGCTGAAATCCGCCCTATGGGACCTCAAGGTTCGGCTCCAGTTCACCGGCTGGCTCCAGTACCTGCCGAACGCTCTGCTCGCTTTGGTGCTGGGCGGGGTCGCCGTCATCGGCTGGTTCGTCGGAGCCTTCCCGGCACTGCTGTTCTGGACGCCGCTGGCGCTGGCCTCGCTGCTGGCGGTGAACCTCGTGTTCGACGTGGTGACCGTGAAGCTGGGGTTCCGGCCGGCCGAGCCCACGCCGGCACGTCTGGATCACCTCGACGCCTTCGACCTCATGCGGGCAAGGGTGTCGTGTCGTTCATTCCAGTCGCGGGACCTGTCGCCCGAACATCACGAAGAGCTGATGGCCCTGGTCGCTCGTCAGATCGAGCCCGCACAGCAGTTGGGCCATCACCCCATCCGCTTCGAGTACGTTGCAGCACCCCTCACCGTGTGGCCGGCGGTAGGCGCACGCGAGTTCCTGGTGGCCATCGCCCCGCGAGAATACGACCGTATGTCCGTCGTCGACGTGGGGCGCAGCCTTCAGAAGGTGGTGCACCACGCCACTCGAATGGGCCTCGCCACCTGCTGGATCGGGCCCGGTGCCGATCACGAGAGCATCCTGCGCCACCTGGGTCCCCGCTTCGACCCCGAACGCGACCACATCATCTGCGTCTGCGCCGTAGGTTATGTCTCGAAGTTCAAGCCCGCGGTGCTCCGTCTGATACAGCGGGTGCAGCGCAACCGTCTGCCGATTGCCGAGCTGTTCTTCGCCACCCCGGGCCTGAGGGTCCCCCTCGACCCAGAGGCGTCGCCCTTCGACGCCTTCGGCCGCTGCTACGAGGTGTGCCAGTGGGCCCCTTCATCGTTCAACGGCCAGACCACCCGCTGCGCCGCCGTGGTGGACGAGCAGGGCAGGGCGACCCGCTTCGACTTCTTCGCAACGACGCACTCGCAATTCTATGCGCCTGTGGCGCTCGGCATCTGGCTCGCGAATTGGGAGATAGGCTGCGAGGCTGCGGAGTGTCCCGGCCGCTTCGAGGTTCTCGGGCCCGAGGAGCGCGGCGTGACCAACGTCTCCGAGCTTCCCCGCTACGACATCAGCTGGATTCGCGACGCGGGGTGAGGCGCCCGATCGCCCGGTAGACCACGGGATCGGGGGGGGGCTCCCAATGTCCTGAGACGCAGCAGGCTATAGTGTCGCAATGGACTTCTCTTTCGATCCCGAGCTAGAGAACATTCGACACGAAGCGCGTCGTCTGGCCGATCAGTTCGACGACGACTACTGGCGTACGCATGAAGAGAAGCACGAGTTCCCATGGGACTTCTACAATGCCTTCGCGGAACAGGGCTGGATCGGAATCATCGTTCCGGAGGAGTATGGCGGCGCGGGCATGGGCGTCGTGCATGCAGCGGTGTTGCTGGGGGCGGTCGCACATAGCGCGGGTGTCCAGAATGCAGCCTCCGCACTCCATATTTCGATCTTCGGTATGGGCCCGGTCATCCACCACGGCTCCGAGGAGCTGAAGCGGCGCTACCTCCCGCCCACGGCGAGTGGCGAGCTTCACGTTTCCTTTGGTGTCACTGAAGACGACGCAGGCACGGACACTTCGCGCATTCGAACGTTCGCGCGGCGCGATGGCTCGCGCTGGATCATCAACGGCAAGAAGATCTGGAACACCAAGGCGCAGCAGGCCGCGAAGTGTCTGCTCCTCGCGCGCACCACTGCGCGAGAGGAGTGCGCGAAGCCGCTCCAGGGCATGACGCTCTTCTTGATCGATCTGGATCCGAAGCACGTCGAGATCCGGCCGATCGACAAGTGCGGCCGCAACGCAGTCAATTCGAACGAACTCTTCATTCACGATCTGCCGGTCGAAGATGTGGACGTGGTGGGCGAGGTCGGCCACGGTTTCCGCTGCCTGCTCAATGGACTCAACCCCGAGCGGATCGTGTTGGCCGCCGAATCGGTGGGGATCGGGCGCCAGGCTCTCGACAAGGCGGTGCACTACGCGAAGGAGCGTGTGGTCTTCGATCGGCCCATCGGCATGAACCAGGCCATCGCTCACCCGCTGGCCGACTCCTACTCCGAACTCGAAGCCGCGGAACTGCTGTGGCAGAAGGCTGCCTGGGCCTACGACGCCGGCGAGAATGTCGGCCCACTCGCAAACATGGCCAAGCTCCGCGCCAGCGAAGCGGCCTTCAGGGCCTGCGACCGAGCCATGCAGACGTTCGGCGGAATGGGCTACGCGAAGGAGTGCAACGTGGAGCGATACTGGCGCGAGTCGCGCATGTCACGCATCGCACCCATCTCCAACGAGATGATCCTGAACTTCGTATCCGAGCACGTACTCGGCTTGCCGCGCAGCTACTGACGGATTGTTTCGGCCACGATTCGCGAGAGGAAGCCGATGGATGAGCTGAGGGTATGGCTCTCGCCCCACTACGCCGTCATCAAGTCGGTGCACGTCCTGGTCGCCGCGATCTGGTCCTTCAGCACGTCGGTGGCCTGGGTCTGGTATCTGAAGCCGGCTCTGCGTCGTGCACGACGAAAGCCGGACGACCCAAAGGCTCGGCAGGTGCGAGACCACATGATGGAGGCCTTCGATCGAGGGGCCATGCTCGAGCACGTGGCCTTCGCGATTCTCGTCCTGACGGCGATTCTGATGCTGATCGCGGGCGGATTCGACCTGATGCGCTGGAGCTACGTCACGGCGATGTTCTGGATCGGCATCTTCCTGATCGTTCCCATGGAAATCGTGGACATTCACCTCTCACATCTGGGGGGCAACAAGAAGCGCATCCGGAGTTCGGGAGACATGGAACTCTACGAGCGCAAGATGGGCCAGCATTGGGCCTTTCTCCGGATCAGCGAGCCCGTGGTCATCGTCTTGATCCCCCTGATGTTCTTCATCGCGATCGTGAAGCCATTCTGACTAGCCGAGTGACTCACCCGATTCCGCTGCGTCATCGCCGGGCGGAGCCGCACCAGCCACCAGGACGGGATGCTGCCGGTCAGGGGCGTCGCAGAGGGTGCGCACGAGGTTGCCGCCCTCTCGGCCGACGATACTCGCACCGTCCGGAGCGAACTGAATCACGTAAGCCTTGCGCGTTCGGTCCGTGGTCAGGTTGGGCCCCGTCTTGTGTGGCGTGAGTGATGAGAAGACCACCACACCGCCCGCCTTGACGGGAGCGGCGATGGTTTCGAACCCGCTTTCGTCCACGCCACAGTCGAAACCCAGGTCGGTTTTCTCGTGGTCCCAGGTGCCATCCCGATGAAACCCGGGAAGTACGACCGGGCAGCCGTTCTCCTCGTCGGCATCCGTCAATGCCACCCAGCAGGTCAGATACTGCTGCGGCTCGACGTAGTTGTATCCGTTGTCCTGATGCCACGGGAAGTCATCGACCGTCCCCGGCTTCTTGTAGACCGTCTGGTCCCAGTAGAGGCGCACATCGTCGCCGATCAGGTCGTGCACCAGATCGCGGAAGAACTGGCATTGCGTAACCCGCTTGGCCCTGGGTGAGCGGGTCACGGCGTGTGGCGTGAAGGTGATCTCACCCGCGCGGACGATGAACATCTTTCCGCCGAGGTGTTTGCGAACCACATCCTCGAGTTCGCGCTCGATGGGGTCGAGTTCCCTGGTGAGTGCATCGATCGCATCCGCGTCGAAGACGCCCTCGAATACCAGAAAACCCTGCTCGTCGAACTGCCGGGCCTGATCGGAATCGATCAGCCGGAAGGGACCTTTGTGATCCTCCCAGCGAAACGATTCGTTGAGTTCGTGCTTCTTCATCCGATCCCTCCGGCTGGCCGGAGGCCCCGGCAGGTATCCACAGAAGTTAGCTGCGAGTCTTGTGCATGCTCCGTCCGTGCCCGACAAGGCGTCCATCTCGTTCGGCGGTGGGTGGATCCGCACTCCGGTCCAGCAAGATCCGGCCGTGGCGCCGAGAGTCGCGGAGTCCTTCGCAGCGGGTTGCTAGCTCCGCCCCCGCTCATTCGCTTCGGCCTCCGCACCGCCCCGGATCACAGATCTTCGATCAAGATCACGTGATTCGGGCAGTACCGAGCCGCCATGCGTGCCTTCCTGCGCAACTCCTTGCGCGGAGCTTCAGCTTTCACCAGGACTCGCTCGTCCTCTCCGAGTTCGAAGATCTCGGGAGCCTCGCCCGTGCAGACCGCGTGTCCCTGGCAGAGATCGGTGTCCACGATGACCCGGAACGGGCGTTCTGCAGCCTCTTCCTCCTCGCGTTCCCTGACCCGCCGGGCGCTCTCGGGCGTTACGGCGGTAGCCGCGCGGGGCTTGGAACGCACGCGGCAAGGCTGCTTCAGGTGCACGACCATCTTCGAGTGATCATCGACATAGCTCTCGGACGGTTGATCGAGCTCGAACTCGAAGTCCCGCAGCAACGTGCTGAAGATCCCCTTCAACTGCATCAACGCGAATGCCGAGCCGATGCACTTGTGGCGCCCACCTCCGAAGGAGATCCAGGACCACGGATTGCGGGCATCTTCGCGGCGGTCGTCGCTGTATCGTTCCGGATCGAACCGGTCCGGATCGGGGAAGAATTCCGGATCCCGATTCGAGACCGCGGGTGAGACCGCCACCAGGTTTCCCGCCTTGACCGTGATGTTCTTGAAGTGGAAGTCCTTCATGACCTTTCGCATCAGGATGATGAGCGGCGGGTGCACTCGCAGCGTTTCCTTGATCACCCCTTCGAGCAGTGGGATCTCGCGCAGCGACTGGAAGCTCACCTGTCGCCCATCGGCATAGATGGCATCGAGCTCTTCGACGACGCGCGCCATCACGTCCGGGTTCCGGAGCAACTCGATCAGGGCCCAGGAGGCAGCGCCCTGGCTCGTGTGATGACCAGCCAACATCATTCCGATGACCATCCCGGTGATCTCCGAGCGGCTGTATCTCTTGTCGCCGTTCTCGTCGATGAGCGAGTCCAGGACCGCGAGCAGGTCCCTGCTGTGCCTTTTCTCCTCCACGCGCTTGTCCAGGATCTCGGTAATCAGCTCGACGAGTTTGATGCGGGCGGCATCTCGGGCGCGGAAGGACGGGATGTCCATGTAGGCGTCGACATACGCATAGGCATCCGTTCCCCGCTCGAGATCCTGGAAGGCCGCAGCGAACTCAGCGCCTTTCTGGGCCAGATCGTCGCGGAACTCCTGTCCGATCAAGGTGGCGGTCGAGGTGTAGGTCGTGAGCTCACCGAAGAACTCGAGCAGATCGAAGCCGCGGGAACCCTTCAGCCGCTCGCACATTGCCTCGGTCTCGGCAGAGATCACGTCAGCATGCCTCCGCATGTACTCGTCGCGAAGAGCCCGCGTGCGGATCGCCTTCTTGCGTTGCTCGACCGGGAGATCGAAGATCACGCCGGGGCCGAAGATCGGCTTCATGAAGGGATAGGCCGCCCCCTGGTCGAGTTGCTCATCCGGCGCGCGAAAGAACTTTTCCTGTGCCTCGGGTCCGAAGAGAAGGGTGACGTGATTGCCCGCGAGGTTGATCTCGCCGGCCTCAGCGCACTCGTTGCGGACCCGCCAGAAGAGGTCGATCGGTGCAGTGCGGAATTCCTCTAGATGGCCCACCTCGGGCTGCTCACCCGACAGGCGCGGCGGAGCTTGTCCCCCGGAATGCATGGGGTTCTCGGTGGGCCTTGTTGACATCGACGCTCCTCCTCGAAGGAGACGCAGTATATATCATTTACTTGCATTGCAAATTGGAAATTGTAGGTTCCCAACGATTCCTGAGCAGCCGGGCAGGGTCGAGCGGTGGCGGCACAGCCCCCCATCCCGGCGCGCGAGGTGCGAGATGAACGAACGGCTGCTGGCTCCCAAGACCCGACGCAGACGGCGCAGTCACGCGGAGCGCACCGCCGAAACCCAGGGGCGAATCAAGGCAGCGGTGGTCGAGGCCGTCTCGGACCTCGGCTTCCACCGCACCACGGCCGCTGAGATCAGTCGCCGCGCGGGAGTGAGTTGGGGCGGCGCACAGCACCACTTCGGGGACAAGGACGGCATCTTGACCGCAGTGCTGGTCGATTCGTTCAACTCGTTCGCCGACCGGCTCAAGGGCATCGCAGTGGAGGGGCGATCGCTCGCAGAACGCGTCGCGTTGTTCGTGGAGGCAGCCTGGGAGCACTTCGGGAGTCCCAGCTATCGCTGCACGCTGGAGATCCTGCTCAACATGCCGGCTCCCGACTGGGTCTCCCGGGAACTTCCGCTGCGAGATGCAACCCTCGAGGTCTGGAGTGGCATCTGGAGTCGCTTCTTTGGCGAAGCGGAGCTGCCGCCGCGCCATCAGATCGCCGTCCAGTACTACGCGGTCTCGGTGCTGTCGGGCCTCGCAGCAATGAAGAGATTCGAGGGGCCCACCGCGGAAAGGCGCCAGATCGAGCTGCGATTCCTCGAGGAGACCCTCGTCCGAGAGCTCTCACCCGGCAGTGGTTGAGTGCCGTCCCGGCTCTCTTGCGTTCCGGTGCTCCGTCGCTCAGTCGAGTGTGATGAACACCGAGCGCCGCCGCTTCCCATCTGCGCTGCGACTGATGTGCCCGCGGCCGGTCGTGTCCTCAGCCAACAGGACTTCGCCCGGGCCGAGGACCCGCGTCGTTCCGTCGCCGATTTCGATCTCGACCGAGGCGTCGAGATTGATGACGTATTGCCGACGTGGCGCGTTGTGGAACCCGTACTCGTAGTCGGCATCGGTCTCCCGGAACACGACCCCGGTCGCCTGCTGCAGCTTCGAAAGCGCGCCCGTCGGAGCGAATAGGGTCGGGATCGAGGCCATCCGTTCACGCTTCCGTCGCCAACGGCTGGTCACGGTTCGCATCGCCTCGTTGCTGGTGTGAAGCGATGGTCCTCTTCGGTCGCCTTCATGGAACGCGACCGAACGATCAGAGCTTCCCGAGTCCCTGCATCACAGGGGAAGGTCCCCTGCGGCGCCGCTCACGCTGCCTGTCTTGGAGTACGCCTGTTGGCGATCACGAGAAACCGTAGAAATCTGATCATCTAGCCGTGGTCGCGCGCGAGTGCTGGTTTCTCGTCAGAACGGCGAATCGGTGTCGGTCGGATCGGTGTCGAGTTCGCGATCGAGAGCCGCGAGGTAGTGT
>JAAETT010000212.1 GCA_024228115.1 bacterium | reverse complement strand
TAACATATCAAAAGTAACGATAAGACAGACCTGACATTGGCTCGGGTCTGGAGTTTGCAGTGATGCTTGGCATCTGTAGCCTGAGTAATATTTGGTACACCGCCAACGTGCTTGACCAGCTGCCAACAGTTTGTGAAAAGTGTAGATGTTTCCTTCGAATAAAATCTGTTGATTGCCACGATTACTCCTAATAAATTCCGCCATTTCTAAATATTCTAAAAAAATCTGTAAAATTCAAGTTTTGTGAATGCAGCAGTTCATAAACAGATGTGTGATAAACAGTTCTGAAGAAATGGGGGAAACCCAACCCCCTGTAGTACTTGGGGCACAATACATGCCAGATCGGCGTTTCACATGCGTGTTATCACAGGCAACCGGGGCACGCTTCGCGCCCCGGATCGAGGTATCACATGCATCTGTTATTGTTGCATATGTATAATTTGGTTTATTCAGCTGTTGCGTATTCATAGTTCTTCTAGAGGAGGCAACCGGGGCGCGAAGCGCCCCGGATCGAGGTATCACATGCGTCTGTTATTGTTGCATATGTATAATTTGGTTTATTCAGCTGTTGCGTATTCATAGTTCTTCTAGAGGAGGCAACCGGGGCGCGAAGCGCCCCGGATCGAGGTATCACATGCGTCTGTTAT
>JAAETT010000211.1 GCA_024228115.1 bacterium | reverse complement strand
CGTGAGCCGAGAGGGTTCGGTGTGCTCGCAACTCGAGAATGCGCCGAAGCACACTCCGCATTCGCGCCACGGAATGGGCATCGACCACCCAAAACGAGATCCGTCAGCGTCAATCGCCGCGCAGACTCCTAGCGGAAGACTTCGATGTCTACGACTTCCGCGCGCCGGGTGAGCCTGGGGTACTCCTGGCGGACTTCACTGGTCGGAGATCGAGCCGGCGTGGAAGGACTGGACTCCCGAAGAGATCCGCGAGGGCGTGAAGCACGACCTGGCCGAGCATGGGTTCCGTCGAGATTTCGGAGCCGCTGAGCGGGCGCGCCGCTACTTCAGGACGGGGAGCGCGTCGTCGCCGAGGATCTCCGGCTCGGAGGGCTTCGCAAGGAGCTCCTCGCGCGACAGTGGCGACCAGGCCTCCGGCCGTTCGATGGGCAACCTCCAGGTCGCGTCCGGCGCAGTCACGGCGCTCTCGAAATCGCTCTTCGGCGTGGGCTTGCCGAGCAGATAGCCCTGCAGCTGGTGGCAGCCGAGCCCCAGCAGAAGGTCCATTTCCTCGAGGGTCTCGACTCCCTCGGCAACCACCTCGAGATCCAGGCCGCGGGCCATGCGCACGATGGCGTCGAGGATCACCGCCCCCGAGTTGCGCGAGACCGCGTCGTGCACGAACGACTGGTCGATCTTCAGCAGGTCCGCCGGCAGCTGCTTCAGCAGGGCCAGCGACGAGTAACCCGTGCCGAAATCGTCGATCGCCACCCGGATGCCCGCTTCGTGGAGCTCCGCCAGAGCACGCATCGCGGAATCCTGGGCCGCGACCGACTCGGTCAGCTCGAGCTCGAGGCGACCCGGCGCGAGCCCGCTCTCGTCGAGAATGCCGCGTACCCGGCTCGGAAAGTCGCGCTGCTCGAGCTGGCGGCCCGAGATGTTGACTGCCACACGGATGTCCGGAAGCGACGTCCAGCCCGAGGCGATGATGCAGGCGCTGCGCAGGATCCATTCGCCGAGGCCCACCATCATGCCGGTGTCCTCGGCGAGGCCGATGAACTCGTTCGGGGCAACCAGCCCGCGCGTGACGTGCTGCCAGCGCACGAGGGTCTCGGCGCCGACGATGCGCTCCTGGACCACGTCGATCTGAGGCTGGAACTCGAGCACCAGATCACCGGCCCGGATCGCCTCGCGCAGCCCGTTCACGAGCTCGAAGCGTTCGTGGGTCTCCTCGTCCATCGCGTTCTCGAAGCTGCGGACCGCATTGCGTCCCGAGTCCTTGGCCGCGTACATGGCGGTATCCGCCCGCCGGATCAGCTCGTCGGCGTCGGTCCCGTCCTCCGGAAACAACGCCACGCCCACGCTGGCGCTGATGAAGCACTCCGCCCCACCGACGTGGTAGGGCCTCTCGATCTCGTCGCGAAGCGCCTCCGCGAGGCGGATTGCGGCCTCCCGGTCCGTGACCCCCATGGCGACGACCACGAACTCGTCGCCGCCAAACCGCGCAACCACGTCGCGCTTCGGACGGATGCGCTGGAGGCGCTTGGCGACGTCGATCAGCAGCTCGTCGCCGGTGGCGTGCCCCAGGTTGTCGTTGACCGGCTTGAAGCCGTCGAGGTCGAGGAAGAAGACCGCGAGCTGCTCGCCGTGGCGCTGCGCGCGGGCAAGCGCGGTGCGCGCCGATTCCAGCAGCGCGGTGCGGTTCTTCAGCGCGGTGAGCGGATCGTGGTTGGCCAGGAACCAGTGGCGTTGCTTGGCCTCGCGAAGCTCCGCCATCATCCGGTAGCGCTCGACAGCGTGGACCAGGCTGCGGGCGATCAACGCCGGCGTGGACTCGCCCTTGATCAGCACATCATGAGCGCCCGCGCGGGTGGCGCGCAGGGCCAGATCGGCGTCGCCCTGGTAGGTGAGCATCACGATGGGCAGCGTGTCTGCGGCGACCCGGGCCCGGTGGAGCGATTCGAGGCCGACGCTTTCCTCGATGGCCAAGTCGAGGAGCAGGACGTCGAAGCGCGCGGCGTGCAGCTTCTGCAGCCCCTCCTCGATCCGCTGCACGTGGGTGATCTCGAAGCGCTGCGCAGGGGCCGCGCCGAGCACCTCGAACAGGCGCTCCGCCGCGAGCTGGTCCGCCTCGACCAGGAGTACGGAAAGGGTCGGCTCGCGCTCGGCGGCACGGCGATCAGCAGGCGGTTCGGGCTGGTTCAAGACTGCTCCCGGTCTGGCTCCCCCCGTGTATCGGCAGGCCGTGGGTCCGGTGAAACCCCAGAGGCTCCCAGAGCCCTTCCCCGCGGGGCAGGCTAGGCCAGAGGGATCCACTCCCGCCCGGCAACGAGCTGCCCCATCTCACTGTCAACGGCCCAAACGCCTCCGAAAGGACCCCTTGTGGAATTCGGCATCTTCTACGAGCACCCGCTTCTGCGGCCCGCTGCAGGGCCCCTAGGGATGCTTGACCTAACGCCCATATTCGGGCACCGAGCGAAAACGCAGCTTGAACGCCCTATTCCCCTCCGTTGCTGCCTTCGTCGCAGCCCCGCCTCGAGCCCGTACGTCGTCTCGACGCGTGCGGCGTTCTCCTTGTCCAAATGCATGGCCGTCGACCTTCAGGCCACAGGCTCGAAGATCGGAGCCTCGGTGCTCACACCCAGTTCATTCGATACCGGATTCGCCAGAACGGCCCGCGTGCGGCCCGCCTCGATGGGCGCCGATTCGACACCGGATGGCAAGGCGACCCGCGAAGCCCTGACGGGAATCGTCGCGCAAGGTGCCGCGCTCGAAGTAGCCGCCGCTCCGGTCCTGGAAGGGATCCGCTCCGGTACCTTCTTGATCCCTACGGGGCCAAGAGCTACGAAGCCCAACTTCGAAACCGCTACGAGGCTTTGATAGACCGCCTCTTGCCCGCCCTCACCGAGGTGGACTGACGCCGGTTATTCCGGCGCGCTTGCGTCTTGCCGCTCGTCCGGTTTCTCGTTCGACCCGAGAATCGCGGCGAGTTCGTTCAGGTCGTTGGCGAGATCCTCGAAGGCGTCGCCATCCCTAAGTAGGACTCGAGCCGTGTAGTCGCCGTTCTTCAGGGCCTCGACCTGGCGTCGGAAGGCGACCTCCGGGCCCATGACCCGGCGGGTGTGCCAGCCCCAGAGGCCGACGACGAAGACCGTGTAGAGCGAAAGCACCATGCCGAGGGCTACAAGGGCGCTACGCACCTGATCTTCGATCAGACGCGCGTAGAAGCCAGAATCCCCATTCGGAGCTGCCTCCATCACCACGATCGTGTCGTAGGTGGTGTGCCCGAGGACGGCCGCAAGACCCGCGAAAGCGACGGTCAAGGCCACGATCATGATGGGCAGCCGGAACTCGAAGCCGGGCAGCCAGAATGTATTGAACGCCTTACGGCGACTGTTCAGCAGAGAGAACGTGTTCTGGTTCGACATGGTCCCTTCCAGCACAAAGCGTCGGCACAACGGGCCAGCCGCTAAAGCTCCTTGGGCGTGCTTTCGGGCTAGCATCCCGGAGCGTGCTTCCGGCCCGGGAGGAGCCCGTTGCAGGGCCTCGTGGGGATAGTTGACACAACGCCCATGCTTCGGGCGTCGAGCGAAAACGCAGCTTGAACGCCCTACCTACCTATGGCTCGGGGAGCACGTTCCATTCGCGGCGATGCCGGTCGAACAGGCGTGTTGGGATTGGTTCCACACCAACGGCGTGACCTTGAAGGACACGACACTCGACCATCCTGGCGTACGCGGGAGTGCAGCGCGGAGAAATGCTGGCCCTGAAGCCCGCGCGCGCGGACCTGGCGCATGGACGGCTCGACATCCGTCGTTGGGTCAAACACGGAAAGCGCTCCAGGCTCAAAGGGGGCCCCAGGGATATCGCGATCCCTCAGGTCCTTGGTCGAGCTCTTGCGGCGCCACGTTTGAACGCTGCCCCGCGATGCGGCCTGGGCGGTCACCGATCGGACCGGGCGGCGGCGCATGCAGGAGACGAAGCTCTCCCGTGCGTGGCAACGACTTCGCTAGAGCGACGAGTTCAAGGCGCTCGGAATCAGGCCGCTGCGCGTGCACGACTTCCGGCACACCTGGGCCACGCTGGCGCTCCAAGTGGGCAAGAGCGTGAGCTGGGCAGCAACGCAGCTCGGCCACGCAGAACCCCGACTGACCCTCCCGCACTTACGCCCACGTCATGCCTCACGACGGCGAAGACATGGAGTTCCTGGAGCTGGGACTCGTGATTCCTGAAATAGAATCACAGGGAGTCTTCAGCGGAACCTGAAACCGCGTAAGTCCGCGGAAAATGTGGTGACCCAGGCAGGATTCGAACCTGCGACCCCCAGCTTCGGAGGCTGGTGCTCTATCCAGCTGAGCTACTGGGCCACGCAGCGGAAGGCGGAGGCTACCGGAATGGATCCGCCGCCGCGAACGAGGGGCCCCACCGGTTCCCGGTGCCCCTAGAGCGCCCCGATCTCCTCCGTGCTGCGCCGGATCCCCCAGCTCGCGACCACGCCTTCCTTGTCGAAGAGCACCAGCAGGAGGTCGGCTCGTTGCTCGTTCCTCGTGAAGGAGAAGAATGTGATGTTCGTGAAGACCGGCTCTTCGAGCTCCAGCGCGTCGACGTTCCGACGCACGAATCGGTAGAGAAAGGCATCGCCGTCGTGCTGGCGAACAATGCGATCCGGCGGCCCGAGGATCTGGAGGACCTGGGCTTTGTTGGTGACTCCAGCCTGGAGCACCTCATCGGGCACCGCGCGGATGGGCGATCCCCGGTAGATCCGCGTGATGCTGCAAGCCGTACCCAGGCCCAGGCTCAGACCGAGAAAGAGAACCAGGCCCAGTGAAGCGAAGCGCATCATTCGCGCTCCCGACTCTGGCGGAAGCCGAAGTACTGGACCACATCGTCATCGTCGAAGAAGACGACCAGCAGATCCGAATCTGCGTGGATGGTCAGGCTGTTGAAGAGGATCGTGACGATTCCGCTGAGGCGTCCCTCGTTGGCCTGCCACGCCAGGATATCCGAGAAGCGACGCGGAGCGCCCCCTCCAGGCCCGCCGGTCGTTTCTTCGGAGAGGATCAGATCCTCGAGAAGAGACGCATCCGAGAAGTTGCTGGGCGGACCAAACCAGGCCAGCAGATCGGCCTTCGTGGTCGTCCCGGCCTGGATGTCGCCGACCTTCGTCGCGTCGACGGGCTTGCCCTCGGAGTAGGTGCCGATCACACAGCCCGAGAGCAGGCTCAGTCCGAGGACAAGGAAGCAGAAGTGTCGCATGCTGGTATTCCCCCGGGCGCAGACTAGCCGATCTCGGCCGCTATGATGGGCGCCTCCGCAGGGCGGGATCTTTCCGATGGAACACGCCAGCTCCGATCTCGATGCGCTCGGTGTCGCCTGGCGCCTGGGCGCCACCCTCTTTTTCGTCGCCCTGAACGGCTTCTTCGTCGCGACCGAGTTCGCCCTCGTGAAGGTCCGTGCCTCACGGATCGATCAGCTGGCCCAACAGGGGCGCGGCAGCGCGGCCGCCGTCCAACACATCCTGGCCCACCTGGATCGCTACCTCACGGCGTGCCAGCTGGGCATCACGCTGGCGAGCCTGATCCTCGGCGCCCTCGGCGAGCCAGCCGTTTCCGTGCTGATCATCGCGGCAGCCAGGGGCCTCGGCGCGGATGTCTCCGCAGAGGCGAGTTGGTTGCCCCTCGTCTCGATCGGCCTGGCATTCTTCGTCATCACCGCGCTCCACATGACCGTCGGCGAGCAGGCACCGAAGATGTGGGCTCTTCGCCGCGCCGAAACCACGGCCCTCCAGACGGGCCGGATCCTGCGCGCCTTCACCTTTGCACTCGGGCCGTTCATCACCGCGATCAATGCGCTCTCGAACTGGATGCTGCGATTGGCCGGATTGTCTTCGGAGCATGGTCACGAAGACTCACACACGGCGGAAGAGATCCGCAGCATCCTCTCGCTCTCGGCCAGCACCGGGGAGATCTCGGATCGCGAATACGAGTTGACTGCCAACGTATTCCGCATGATCGGGCTCGAAGTGCGACACCTCATCGTGCCGCGCATCGACGTCCAATACCTCTCCCTCGAAAAATCAGCGGAAGAGAACCTCCATCTCATCCGCGAAATGCGCCACAGCCGCCTTCCACTCTGCGAGATCGGGCTCGACAGCGTGCAGGGCTTCGTTCACGCCAAGGATGTACTCGACCGCTCCCTGGCCGGCGAAGCCCTGGACCTCGCCGCCCTCGCCCGCCCAGCCGTCTTCGTTCCAGATACGATGTCGGTCTCGAATTTCCTTCTCGAGCTCCAGCAGAAGCAGGCGCATTGCGCGGTCGTCCTCGACGAGCGTGGTACGGCCCTGGGCCTGGCCTTTCGAGAAGACGCCCTGGAAGAGATCGTCGGACCCCTGGGTGACGAGTTCGACAACCCGGAGGTCTCTTTCGTCGATCTCGGTGACGGCCGTTTCGAGTTGTCCGGACGGGTCGCCCTTCCCGAAGTCTGCGATCGCCTCGGGATCCAGCTCAGCGCCGAGGAGGAGGAAGCCGAGGACACGATCGGAGGCCACGTCACGGCGCGCCTGGGCCGTCTACCCCGTAAGGGAGATGCGGTCAGCGTCGGTTCCTTCGAGGCGACCGTTCTCGAACTCGGACGCAGGCGCATCCAGCGTTTGCGAATGGAAGAACCGCAGACGCCGCATTCCCCGGCCGACGAAGCGCCCTGATCCGACGCCCGGCTAGCGCCTTCTTCGACGACGGCGTTTCTTCGTCTTGGGCAGCCGGTAGGGAGAACTCACTTCGCTGGCCACCTGGGTTCCACTTCCATCGTATCCGACAAGAAGGAAGCGGATCAGTTTCGGGTCACGGCGAACCCGGTGGTTCGGCACGATCCAATCGAACGTCCCGTCGGCATCGCCTGGCGAGAGCATCGCCCATGCGCTCTTTCTCCAGCGGCGGCGCTTCCTCGTCTCGAGCCGGTACGACACATCCACCGAGACCACATCACTGCTCCCCTGCCAATCAAGCGTCACCGCGGTGTTTTGCCGCAACCCGCCGCCCACGGGCCCGGTGAGGCTTACGCTGCTCGTCGCGACCGGTGGATTCACCGGCGGCGGAGGCGGGGGGGGAGGTGCCACGACGGCCGCCGTGTAGGCGGCGATCTGGCCACGGCCATATTGCAAGGTGTTGACTGCGTCTGCTCCATTCACGGGATCCGCTCGATCCACGCCGCAGGGATGGCCGTTGCAGACGAGGTCCGGGCTGGAGAACAGTGGGACACGTGAAGCGCCAAAGGCCGAGCCGTAGGCCATCACCGTGACGAAGGAATTGTCGACTCCGTGGCCCAGGGCCCACGGGAAGGTCCCGCCCTGCCCGTTCTGTCGGCGGGAGTGAGAGAGGCCCATGTTGTGGCCGAGTTCGTGGGGAAGCACCTCATCCGAGCAATCGATGGAAACGTGGCTGTAGCCGTGGCGGCGGGACCTCGAAAAATCCCCGTTCTGCCCATAGCCCCCGAGCCAGGCAACACCACAGATGCCGTCGCCGACGTAGGGACGCATCAACACCACCAGATCCGCCCCGACCTGTGTGCGCTTGGCTTCAATGCCGGAGAAGACCCCGCTGTTCTGGGTCAATGCGTCGAGCGCGGCATCCGATCCGGCGGTATCGCTGTACGCGACTTCCTCGGAATGAACCACGCGCAGGCGGAGCCCGGCCTCGCTGCGCCGATAGGCATCGTTTGCAGCGTTGATCAGGTGATTGATCCGCGTATCTACGCCGCTTCCATAGCGAGCGGTAGTCGCAGGCGAGTAGAGAATCATCAAATCGACGGTCACCGGCGTCGGTTCGACCGCGACGGAAGGCACCACCGAGGCCACCAGCACCAAGACGGCAAAGAGGGGCGTGAGCCGGATCAAGGTAGGACCTCCTGGGGAATCCGTTCATCGGTCTGGTTCGTGTCGACGAGCACCTGTTGCAGGTCGTCGCGGAAGACAGCTGCGACGGTGCTGGTTCCCTCGACCAGGAAACGGCCCTGGGCGGTGGACACCTGCCCGAAGAGCGCACGCTCCCCGAGTGTCAGAGTCAGCGCGTACTCGTCGTCGCTTCCATCGATCACCGCGCCAATCCCGCGGTCTCCATTGCTGGCCTGGTTCACCCAGGTCACGGTGGCGTCGATGACTCCGAGGCCCGGCAGCGGAAGTGCGAGGGCTTCGCCCACTTCCAGGGCGCGAATTCGTTCCGGATCAACACTCAGACCGTGGCGGGTCGGACGGTAGTCGCCGATGGCATGGTCGAGATGGTGAGGAGCCTCAGCCCGGAGCTCCCACACACGATGGACAGGTGCCTCTTCGAGCTCCGCTGCGAGCGCCGCGCCCTCGAGTCCCGCGCTTGATGCCGCTGCACGGGAAGCCGAGGCGCGAACCCCCCCAGGCCCCTTCGCGTGGGGATGCGGATTGCTGACATCCCTGTCTGCACGCCTCTCGGTTGCGGCATGCTCGAATCCGTTTGCTTCCGGGCCCTGAACGAGAGCCTCTGACGGGGACGCAGGGAAGAATGCAGAAGGCGCGTTCCAGATGGCGCAGACTGCCAACACTGCGCATATCGTCCAAATTCGTCGCAAGCGAAGCTCTCCATCGGTGGCCCTGCCGAGGGTGGTTCCGAGTACTTATCGGCAGCTGCCCGGTTCCCGCTGTGACGAAAACCAGAAAAGACGAGAACCCAACAGAGACGACGCATTGGTGGTCGTTCTGCCGGTTGGCGTAGTCGAGTTGCACTTCCGTTGCGCTAGCGCGCGACCTCGCGCGGAGGGACCCGGCTTGGAATGCTGTCGGGTGCCGTGAATCGACCCATCCTGCTCATGACCTGCCTGTTCCTGGGGCCGGCCCCCATGCTTTCAGAGCCGGCGTCGCCCACCCTCGTCTACGTCGAGACCGACACCCAGACACTCTCCACGGGTGGACACGGCGGGCTTGGCGCCTGGAAGGCCATCCACACGGCGGTCTGCGACCACGAACCCCCGATTCGCGCGGTCCTTCACGTCGGGGATCTGGTCGAAGGCCCCGTCGATGGCCAGTACAGGACGGCGGAGCAAGCATTCAAAGATCGTCTCGATGGCTGCGGCGTCGTTCTGCACGCAGCCGTCGGCAATCACGACTACGACGTACCCGATGGAACTCATCCGCTCCAAGGCCTGACTCGCTGGTTCGCGTGGCGGGCCGCCCGCCCCACCCAACCGGAGCACAGCCAGGCCGAAGGGCAGCCGAGCAGCTTCGTCAGCCCTCTCGCGCCCGGCTGGTGGGTAGCGAGCCTGCCCAACCTCTGGAGCCCGGCGGAAGCAGCATGGCTCCACGCCGAGCTTTCCCGACTTCCGCCGAACGCATCCGTACTCTTCCTTCACCATAGCTGCGCCCAGCCCTTGGGAGGCCAGTGGAAAGAAGGGGGTGCGTGCACGTCTCTGCTCGAAGCAGCGCCGCGCATCCGCGCGGTCGTCAGTGGCCATTGGCTCGGGGGCGATCGAGAGACGTTCAGCATGGAGACCCTGCCGAGCGGTCGCAAGGTCATCAGCATCCATGGAAACTATCAGCACACTCGGAGAGTCGAGGAGGGGGGGGCTCTCACGCTGGGGGTTGCTGATCGAACTGGACCCCACCTCGCACACGCTATCCGTCAAGCCCTACGACGCGGTGACTGGCGCCGAAACCTACAGCCCCGCGAGACAAGCCCATGCCCCATCGAGAACACTGAAGAGCGATGCCCCTGCCACGTTCGAGGTCCCGCCTCTCGAAGCGGCACGCTAGAGATCATCTCACGGCTTGCTCAGCGAGGCGATGAACTCCGCGCCCGTCTTCCGAGGGTGGTCTCCCGCGAACGCATAGCCACCCGGCTTCTCGTCGATGTAGATCTCACCGACCAGCCGAAAGGCGGCGGAATCGTCGAAGGTCCCCGACAACAGGAAGTGTTCTCCGGATTCCTTCAAGCGGTAGAAAAGATTCGTTCCACAAGTCTTGCAGAAGCCGCGCTCGGCCCACCCGGAAGAGCCATAGACCGCGATATTCTCTTCGCCTCGGTAGTCGACGCCCGCCACCGCCGCTCCGAGAAACGGCCCCCCGGACCAGTTCCGGCACATGCTGCAATGGCAGGCATGGATCTCGGTCTCTACCTCGCTCGCTGTGAAGGTGACGGCACCGCACAGGCAGCTACCCGTCATTGAAGCATTGGGCATCGAAACTCCTCTTGAATTTTCCAGTGGTGATTCGAGCGTACAGCGAGAAAGGCCCTTGCAAGGACGAGGAATCCGCGTTGGTGACAAAGCCTGGCAGCGGCAACACGGACGCGACCCGCCACGCAGAAACGTATCCGCCACCATATGAGAATAGTCTGATAGCATGGCCCGGGTCCAGCCGGACTACTCTGAAACGCTCGTCGGCATCACCGAGATTGCCGTTGCGCTTGCTGGCTTTACCGGGGTCGTCGTTGCCTTCGGGAGCCGGAGCGAAGGCAGTTGGCACCCGGGCGACCGGCTGCGTCTGAGTTTCCTGCTGGAGTCCAGCCTGACCGCCGGCGGCTTCGCCTTGCTCACACTCCTCTTGTTGCAGGGTTTCCCTGACGAGATCTCCATTTCGTGCACCGTGGCGAGCATCTCATGGGCGCTCTTTCATGCCCTGGTCGCTCTACTCATCCCATCGCCGTGTTCAGGAGAACCAGCTGAAGCATGGCGACATCGATCGGATTTCGAATGGCCTCGTCTTCACGATCTTCTCGGTTCTGATCCTCGCACAGATCGCCAACGCGGTTCTTTGGCACGAATTCACACCGGTGCTGGCAGCGCTCTGCTTCAACCTTGCGGGCTCCGCGATGCAGTTCACTCGTCTGATCCGATCGGCGTTCCACGCCTAGAACGTCGCCGGTCGTCGCGGCTTCAGCCTCCCGGAGGAGAGCGACGGATTGCGCGCGAAGCCCGAGTCCATCGGTACCCGACCTGGCCGAGGAACCCGCGCGGAAACGCTTCGAGCTGTTCGAATCCGAATAGTAGACACCGGCAGCCAGCCACCCGACAGAGCCCAGCCCGTGGCCGAGGGGTTCAATCTCCAATGGATACTTCGGGTTGCGTTGTGACTTGCCGGCGAGAGTCCACCGGGCGAAGCCTCGTTGGAAGTTCTCACACACCCGCAGAACCGTTGACGGCGCCACCGTCTGGATCGAGGAAGATACCTTTGGCAGAATCTACCGCTGAAGCGCATGAGCCGGGAGTGACCCCCCTCACAATGAGAGGCAACCCGGGTCCGATATCACTGAAGCACCCTATGCAGGAGCCCGTCATGAAACGAATCACTGCCCTTTTCATTGCCTTCACCGTCTTGCTCCTCGTGGCTCCGACCGATGCCGACGCCAAGAAGCGCCGACGACGTGTGATCATCCATCAGCAGTACGTCATCCCGTTCACGTGCGGAAACAACGCAGCGGACGTGAGCAATGTCCTGCCGGGCGACTACGCCATTGCGATCGATGTCTTGAACGCGGGGGCGGCTGACATCACGCTCGACGAACAGATCCACCTGACCTTCCCGCCGGGCAACCAGATGCCGAGTCATGTATCCGACCGCGTGAGCGTCGCGCTGACGGCCGAGACCGCCATGCAGATCAGCTGTGACGACCTGCTGGGGTTCGTCTACGCGAACCCGCCCACAGCCACCACCTATGTGCAGGGGCTGCTTCTGCTGACGGCGAGTTCGCCCGCCCACGTCTCGGCAACCCGCACCGCTCAGGGTGCCGCGGGCGATCTCACGATGGAGACCGAGCAGGTCCAATCCGTCGGCGTGCGCCCGATCGCCCAGGATCCGGATGGCAAGATGACGATCTGCCACGCCCCGCCCGGCAACCCCGCCAATGCCCACACGATCAGCGTGGGAATGTCCTCCTGGCCCGCCCATCAGGGCCACGGCGATCGCCAGGGCGCCTGCAACCCGTAGAGGAGCCGCGGGAGGCACCGCCTTGCCACGATGGGAGCGCCAACGGAGCGGCGCCAGGAATCGAACCCGGCTCCAAGAAGCGTAGGCCCGCGAAGCAGAAGATGTCTGCTTCCGGGGCGGAGGAAGCCATCTTCCCAGCTTTCAGCTGGTGCGAAGATCCCAGGCACGTCAGATGGGTCGAATCGCCTCAGACCGAATCGTTCAAGGGATCGGTCCATGCATGGAATCGACCCATCCAAGTACAGAGGCGGACCGAGGAGTGGCCTATCATCTGGCCACTACCACGCAGGGATAGCACGACGCATCTGTTCTCGCGCTATGCGCAGGAGAAGGGGACCGCATGAGCGAAATCGAAAACCTGGGCGAGTTCGATGTGATCGTGATCGGTGCCGGCATGGCGGGCCTGATGGCGGGTTGCGCGCTCGCATCGCGAGGGCACCGCACTCTGCTGCTCGAGAAGCACAGCAACCCCGGCGGTTGCACGATGAACTTCGAACGCGGGGACTATCGCTTCGAAGCATCCAACCACGTGATCAATGGATGTGAGCCCGGCGGCATGACCTATCGATTGCTCGAGCGGATCGGCGCCCACGACAAGATCGACTTCATCCAGCTCGAGTCCTTCGGTCGTCTGGTCGACGAGGGCCGCGGATCCGACTTCGATCTTCCCTGGGAACTTGGCAGGCACATGGAAATGCTCGTCGAGAACTTCCCCGATGAAGAAGAAGGAATACGAGGCTTCTACGCAAAATATGGTTCAATGGCGGAGGCACTCGTCGGAAGCCACGGTGTCGCCGAGAGCGGTGACACCGAGCAACGTGCTCGCCTGGCGGAGGCGGCCGAAGTCTTCGGCACCCTCAGCGGGCGCAGAGCACCGGAAGTGCTCGGCGAACATGTTTCGGATCGCCAGCTGATCGAACTGATGCTCGCGATTCCAAGTGGATTCATGGGAACGAGTGCGAATCAGCTCGACGCTGGGAGCGCCATCATGTGCGATCTCGTCTTCCGCATCGATGGAGGGCAAGCGTACTACCCCAAGGGCGGCTCCGGCGAGATGAGCAAGGTCGTAGCCGATCTCTTCGTCGAACGCGGCGGCACGCTGCTATTGGGCCAGGGCGTCAGCGAGATCACCTTCGAAGACGGCCGAGCCAACGGGATCATTTCGAAGCGTCGCAGCGGACGCTCCGTCTCGGCTCGAGCGCGCTGCGTGATCCACGCCGGCGACATGACGGCTTTGGTGAACCGGCTCGTTCCGGAAGGCAGCTTGCCGACAGAGTACGTGAAGTCCATCAACCGGAGGCGACCCAGCATTTCCGCCGCGATTCTCTTCGCCGGCCTCGACCTCGACCTGCGCGGGATGGGGGTCACGGAATGCGAAATATCGCGCAGCTGGCCTGGAACGCAGCCGCCACCGACCTTCGAGGAAGTGGCGCGCGACGGTGACTACAGCAAGCAGACATCGGCGATGGCGACGATCTACAGCAACATCGATCCGAGCTGCTGTCCAGAGGGCAAGAGTGTCGTGGCCACCATGGTGCTGGCCACGCCCGAGAAGTTCGATGAGGCGCTCGGCGAAGGGCGTCATCGCGGTCGGGCATACAAAGCGATGAAGGAGAAGCTCATGCCTCAGCTCCTCTCGAAGATGGGGCGTGCGCTCGGCGTCGACGATATCGAGTCGCACGCCGAGGTGCTCGAGCTCTCCACGCCGGTGACGATCGAGCGCTTTACCGAAAATCGCGGCGGCGCCTACGTGGGTTGGCGTTACTCGGCCGATCAGGTGCGAGACCCGATCCCGCAGCAGTCCCCGGTCGAGAATCTCCTGCTCTGCGGTCACTGGGTTGGGCCAGGTGGAGGCGTGAGCAATGTGATGGCTGGCGGATTGAACGCGGCCGATCTCGCTGAGGCCTATCTGAACGATTCGGATTGAGTTCGCGCTGGGCGCAGCGAGCCGAAACAGCTGCCCCTGCCGCGAGGAAGCCGATTCTCGCATGTCGAGGCCGGTGCTGAACGACGCCCCATGGGTGATCACGGCGATCGGCAATGGACCGCCCCATCCTCTGGATTCTGCATGTCGGCCACGGCTGGATCGCCGTTTGGCTTCGCGTGCCGGGGATCGAGCCCTCGCGCGGCCCCTCGACGAGGCTGTGGCCGCCGGCTCGGGGTATGACTGCCGTCATACCGATCCCGCCCTGGTTCACCCTATCCTCTTTGGCTGGTCGCAGCGGGCGCACTCCGGAGTGGCGCCCAGCGGGTGAGAGCAGGGTCTGGCGTCCAGCATCAGGCATATCCGGCTTCACCTTTGCCCTCTCGGACAGTGCGGCCAGGTCCGAGCACTCTGCGGGAGGAAACGGCATGGCCCTCGACGAACTCGTTGCCGAAGTCAAGACAGTCTGGAAGTTCGACTACGACTCGAACATCAAGGCACTGAAAGAGCTCTACGAGGTGGCGAAGAAGCAACAGTGGAACGCCGCCACGGACATCCCCTGGCAACTCGAAATCGACACGGGTGGCGACATCCTGGATCCCGAGCGGGACATGCTGCGCGGCTTCGACTTCATCCAGGCCATGCCCGAGGACAAGCGCCGAACGCTCGCAGTGCGCCGCGCCGCGTGGACACTCTCGCAATTCCTTCACGGCGAGCAAGGTGCCCTGCTCTGTTGTGGCCAGCTCGTCGAGGCGGTGCCGGACATCGACGGCAAGCTCTACGCCGCCACCCAGGTGATCGATGAGGCACGACACGTCGAAGTGTTCCACCGATACATAGAGCGACTCGACCGCGTCTACCCCATCGACCCGGCACTGCAGGGTGTCATCAACGCGATTCTCCAGGCGGACCTGTGGCAGATGAAGTGCGTGGGGATGCAGGTCATCGTCGAAGGACTCGCCATGGGCTCGTTCAAGAACATGAAGGAGAGGACGCGCGACCAGCTCCTCAAGGACATCGTGGAACTCACCGCGCAGGACGAGGCGCGCCACGTCTCGTACGGGCTGATCTACATGAAGGACGAACTGCCGAAGATGTCCGAGGAGGACCGGAACCGGGTCGAGGACTTCGCCATCATGGCCATCAAGGCGATGGTGAGGCCGAGCGGCGGGGGCGGAGGCCTCGGCTCGCAGATGGGCGTCTTCGGCGATCTGGGCATTGACCCCGAGGCAGCCATGAAGGAGATCCGCGAGAAGTTCAGCGAACCCGGCTTCCGCGCCTCGCGGCCCGATGCCTTCCGCGACTACGTCATCCCGCAGCTCACGCGGATCGACCTCATCACCGATCGCACCGCACCGCAGTACCGCGAGCTCGGCTTCGAGGTCTAGCTCGTACATCGTCGGCAGGCATCACTGGCCGGCTCAACTTCCCCTCCGCCTGTTGGTCATGGTAGAGGCGGACCCAACCGGCGACGCTAGAAGCGCAGATACCCGCGTGTCCCGGCAACGGCCCCTACGATCGCCACGAGGCTGAGGGTAAGAAGTATCCGGTGCATACGGTGAAGAATGCTGAAGGCGCGCTCAGAATCACGCTCTGCCGCAGCCATGAACCATCGGTTGAGGAAGAGAGGCTCCAACACGAACAGGACCACCGTGAACGCGAGCCATACGAACGTCATCAGGTGGACCCACCAGTAGGACGGATCCAGATAGCGACTCCAGGCTCCCATGACGTGAATCATGTAGAAACCCGAGGCACCGGCAAGAACCGTCGTCACACGGGCCTGTAGTGCGAATCGGGATTCGAGCTTCTCGAATAGCTCTATTCGCTCGGCCTCGACTGGCATCCTTCGAATCGCAGGGATGAGCACCGTCGTAACGAACGCCACACCGCCTATCCAGAGAACGACGGAGAGCACATGAACAGCTCGTGCGGCTACGAAAGAGGCCATGTGAAGACGTACCCCTGAATGCTCGTGCGAGCAGATCGATCGGTGTCGTGCGGCCCCGCGGCAGGTTGATCGGCAACGACGATGACGAGCCAATGAGAGTCGAAGCTCGAAAGCTAGCAGGTGTAGCCCGCCAACAGGATTCGGACTCCGGTCACGTACAGAGCCGCACCGCTCGTTGCAACTCCGGCCCGTAGCGCCGCTGCATCTCGAGAGCCTCTTTGGGGTAACATGGAACCTGTTGCGACAATCGAGGTTGGGTCACGTGGCGGAGCATCTGAAGACCACGGAGAAAGTGATCTACGAGGGGCACACCTCGTGGGCCAAGTACTGGTACCTGATCGGCATGGGCGGCCTCTTCATTGCGTCGGGAATTCAACTCGTCAATTCCCCTGGAACCAATGGCGCGGGCTACCTCTTCGGGCTACCGGGCCCCCTCCTCATCGGAATCGCCTACCTGGGGGTCAGAGCGACGAGCTACACGGTGACATCGGAACGGGTGATCCGAAAGAAGGGCCTGTTCTCGCCGAAGACATCGGAAGTGGCGGCCTCTGACATCGAGCACGTGCTGGTCAAGCAAGGCTCCACCGAGCGTCTCCTGGGCATCGGCAACGTGGTCATCACCACAACGGATCCGTCTCAACCAGAGATCATCTTCGCCGGCGTCCAGAGCCCACGAAAGGTTGCCGGAATGATCCCCGGCCGACGACCAACGGTCTCGAGGCGTCGACTCGGCGAATGAGTGGCTGACTCCAGTCAGCCCAAGATTCCGCACCAGATCACAGATCGGGAAACAGGAGATGGAGGAGGAAGAGCAAGATTGGAAAGATCACAAAAAGCAAGAGCATGACCATCGAACCCTTCGGCGAAATCTCGTTTCCCAGCCGCCTGTCTACCGTCGGCTCTCCCAGATTTCCGCAGTGGGGACAGCTCCAATCGCTCTTGGGCATCTCACGCTTGCATTCCGAACAGGTCTTGCTGCTCATGACGATCTGAACCCTGGGTTCTCCGGAGACCCAAGAAGTTATCGAGCCTCGAGCTGAAAACGGGGATGTAGAGTAGCCCGGGGCAGTCGCCTACCCCGGGCCCTCGCCAGATCCGGACAAGGAGATTTCCACCATCCGGCTCCTCCGTGAATGAGTCTTGTGGCTACGTACCCCAGAGCGAGACCATGATCCGGGGTCTGGGGAGCG
>JAAETT010000210.1 GCA_024228115.1 bacterium | reverse complement strand
TTCCAAATATGTCATTGTTTTTGCTCTATCACCATCAGAAACCAAATGGAACCATGGTTCACACCCCAAAATTATGACCATTGCAAAGATGTCTGACAGAACAAAAGCAAACATTTTTTTCTGTGCATATCAAGGCCGGAGATTCTGATATCTGTTATTGGTTTGGTCCACCAACATCATGAACATACATGGAACCATGGCTCCCATCCCAAAATTATGAGTCATGCGAATTTGTCACTTAGACCACAGGAAAAGGGAAGATAGCCTTTATGGGCAAATCAAGGTCGGAGATTCCGAATCTGTTATTGGTTTTGATCCATCAACATCATGAAAGCACATGGAACCATGGTTCCCAACCCAAAATTATGTCCCTTGTAATTATGTCACTTCGAACAAATGAAAATATTTTTTTCTGGCCAATTCAAGGTTGGAGATTCCGAAGCTGTTATTATTATTTAAAATTTCTTTTATTATCATTTTCAATCGTGTCCTCTGAAGGACTCATTTGAAGGCCGCATGGTCTAATTTGTATCTAAAAATCAAAAAGGAAAATGATCCAACTAATCTTATCCACAGAAGGATTCAATTCAAGGGCGCACGGTCTAATTTTTATCTAAAAATCAAAAAGAGAAAATGATCCAGCTAATCTAATCTACTGAAGGACTCAATTTGAGGGTGCACGGTCCAATTTTTACTAAAAATCAGGAAGGAAATCTGATCCGGCTTATCTGTCATTCATAGGGAAAAATTATCCAGCTAATGTCTCAATCTCAAAGGAAACAATCAATTTTGCATTGGTTCTTGTTTGCATGCAGGTTAATATTAAACAGTTATTTGAAGTACTATTTTGGGACGGGCAAAAATGCGTTGGTACGGGTGACAAATTAGAGCTACCGTCCCAGGGACGGGTAGGCGCCAGCGAAAAAAAAACCCTGGGGGGATTAAATTGTCACGCAGCGTCCCTCCCTCTCGTTCTCAACACGCCACATAGAACTGTTCCTCAATTGATAACCAGCAGGTCTTCACTTGCGTT
>JAAETT010000209.1 GCA_024228115.1 bacterium | reverse complement strand
CCCCAGACCCCGGATCATGGTCTCGCTCTGGGGTACGTAGCCACAAGACTCATTCACGGAGGAGCCGGATGGTGGAAATCTCCTTGTCCGGATCTGGCGAGGGCCCGGGGTAGGCGACTGCCCCGGGCTACTCTACAGCGGGTCTTCGAGTTCCCGAAGGATCAAGTCACCACACCCGTTACCGACTGCACGATCGCAATATGCACTTTGTCGGTATCCATCGCATCCGTCATCTGCAAGTCACTCGCTGCCGCCATCAGGTTCTGGATCGTCTGCTCGATGTTGTCGCTTTCGATTTCATACATCGCCAAGTAGCGATACGGCTGATCATCTACCACTTGGGGCTCGGCCAACCGGAATCGTTGTGCAGAAAGAAATCCATCGATCTGCAAGACTTCCGCCAGGTGCACATTGGTATACCAGTCGTTGAACTCGGCTTCCTTGCCCGGCATGGGGTTGCTGTAGACACTGTAGTAGGTTTTCATTTCGCCTCGCCCAGCTCTTGCAAGAGATGAAGCCTTGGACTCGTTTTGGTGCTTGGCTGCAGTTCAAGACGCACAATCGCAACCTTACGCTGAACTCTCCTCGCAATCGAGGACAGGTGATTCAGCACGAGCGATTCGGCCCCAGTCCGGGCTCGACTAGTTCCAGAACGGTGCCGTCGGGATCTTTGAAGCAGACGAAGCGTGAGGGCATTCCCGATTCAGGCGGCATGCTGACAGGTTCCGACAGAAATTCTGCACCAGCGTCTTTGAGTCTTGCCATGTCCGCATCCAGGTCTGTCGTTGCTAGAGCGATGCGCGCGATTCCGTAGTGATAGAGATGGTCGTAGGGCGGAGCTTCGTCCTTTGGCTCTATCCACTCGAGCAGATTGATGATCATTCCTGACTTCACTTCTGGGCCAGAGAGTTCGAGGAGTCCACCCTTGACCCTGGATGGAGTCATTCCCACCGCGGCCGCCCGTTTCGCGGGGTTGGTTTCGGGAACTCGCAAGGCTTCCTTGAAGCCGAGCACTTCGTAGAAGGCCCTGGAGCAATCGTAATCGCTGCAATTGATGTTCACGTGGATCATTCCCGCTATCGCCATTCTGCGCTCCAATCGAAGGCCGACTTCTCGATCTGCAACGATGCACTATGCGGACTGCCGATGATCGTCGACCGTAGGGCGCTCGCTCAACCGCCAGGCTCGTCGAGCGACAGCGCCATGGGGTGGTCCGGACTTCCGAAGTCCACGAGCTCGATCACATTGCCGTCGGGATCCCGGCCGTAGACGCTGCACGAACCCCCCGAGCCCACAGGCGCGCTGTTGAAGGACATTCCTGCGTCTTTGAGCCGCACGTACTCCGAGCTCAGATCGGTCACGTCCAAGCAGATATGGGTGAGCCCGTGGTCGTTCACGGGGCGCTGCGGGTCCCCGGGCGACGGCGCTGGCGATTCGAACTCGAACAGCTCCAGCATCGCGTTGCCCTTCTTGAGCATGGCCATCCGAGCGGCCGAGTCTTTCAGGCCGATCAGGGTGTCCACGCTCTCGACACCCCGCTGCCAGGCCCCGTTCACCAGGACCTCGAATCCCAGCAGGTCGCGGTAGAACGCAATCGCGCGGTCAATATCCGGCGTCGAGATAGCAGTGTGATGAATTCCGCGAATCACGGCAGATCTCCCTCTGGTCGACATGCGCGCGCGGTCCGCCCGCGGGCCTCGCGAATCGTACCAGGACCACATGCCGTCCAGTCAAGGCCTGGGGCGTGGGCCGCCTCCAATTACCAACCCGGATTCAGTGGCGCGATGTAGAAGATATCGGCCTTGCGCTGACTGAATCGCCATTCGCCATCGACCCGCTCGAACTCATCGAAATAGCGGCCTGCCCCGGTCGTCGGAACCGATGTATTCGCATCGCGGGCGGTCAGTTCGAAATAGCAGTCACCCGATGCACGGTCTCCATGGACGGCGATGCGATGATTGTGCGTAGTGTGGCTCATGTCCTTGAGCAGTAGCCCCACGAAGTTCCGGAAGAAATTCACCACCTCTTCCCGGCCGTTCGAGATGAACGCGGGTGGTGCTTTCTCCTGCAGGTCCGCGACGAGCGGAGGCAGCCCTTCGGGACGAAACTGAAAATCGCAATGGGCATCGTGGGTGAAATGGTCCGCGACGAGCTCAGCATACTTGCCATCGTCGACCAGGAAGCAATAGGTTGCCATCAACTCCTTGATCCTCTCCCGATCTTCGAGAACTTGAATCCGCTCTTCCATGTCCATGTCCGGTTCTCCAGGTGCGCACTTCTCGCCAGCGCTCGCAGTTGGAAGCGTAGAGGCCGCTCTCTCTGGCGCACAATCGAAGCGAGAGTAGCCGGCGCGGACGTTCGACACTCGAAGCTCGGGCTAGAGCCGTGAGGCAGCCAACTGGGTCAGGTAGGCGTTCTCGCCATCAGCAACCGTCATCGACATCGCATCTCGCAGGAACATCTCGCAGGGGTATTCCCTCGACAGGCCGTTTCCGCCATGGATCTGTACAGCGAGCGTGGCGATTTCCAGCGCGGAGTTCGTGCAATAGACCTTGGATGCGATCGAGTGCTCGAGCTTCACGGGCACGCCGCGCTTCATCGCCGTTCCGTTGTAGATGAAGACCCCTCGAGAGAGGGTCCGACAGGTTTGCAGCAGGGTAAACATCCTGAAGAGTCGAGTGCGAACGGATTGGTGCTCGATGATTGGCCTCCCGCCCTGTATGCGCTCTCTTGCGTACTCCAGGGCGGCCTCATAGGAGGCTCGGGCCAACCCCGCTGCAATAACGCCGACGCCTGCATTGAAGAGCGAGAGATGCGCATCCATGTAGGGTGCGAATGCGTTCTGGTCCAGCAGCATGAAACGTTTCGGAATTCGCACGTCGTCGAAGAAGATCTCGCCCTGGGTCATCGAGCGCACGCCGTGCTTTTCGAGTGGCTCTCCCCGGCTCACTCCCGGAAGGTCGAGAGGCAAGACGCAGATGCCCCCCTGGTCCAGTTTGCCATCGGGGTTCAAGTGGACGTTCAGAAGGGCGTGAGTTGCGATGGGGCCGTTGGAGACCCAGGCAGCCTTCTGCCCGTTCAGGACATAGTCTTCTCCGTCCGGTCGGGCAATGAGTTGGCCTCTCGCCTTGACGGCCATGTCCGCCTGCATGACGCCCAGCATATCCGAGCCGTGATCCGGTTCCGTCACTGCCCAGCAACCGATGATGGAGCCGTCCGTACAGGTAAAGAAGGGGCGCGCAAATTCATCGACGATCTCGCTGCTCCCCAATGCAAGTGCGATGGTGGCATGCGTGGAAGCCAACGCGATCGCTCCGGCGAGCCCCGCGTTGCCCCACGCCAGCTCTTCGTTCACCAACACGGCAGCCCGGGGTGTCATCTTGACGCCCCCCATTTCCTCCGGAGCACTCATGCGGCTGAACCCGAGTTCGGCAGCCTGTCGCAGGACATCGAACAGAGGGGAGTCACGGGCCGTTGCTTTTTCCGGTGTCATCCTGTCGATCTTGATTCCGGCCGGACGCAAGACCTCATTGGCAAAGGTGTGGGCCGCATCCTTGAGCTCCAGCTCTTCTGCGGTGAGGTCGATGTCATAGTCGATGTGATCCATGGTGATCCGCGCCTTCTGCGTTCTCGATATTCGTCTGCGTTGATATCGCTCAGCATTTCTGTCCTGCCCTGCAGGCCCACCCTCGGACGATACATCGTTCAATGGCAAGCTTCACGACGGGCTGCTGGATTGGCAGGTCTTCTACGCGCTCGGGGAAGCAAAGGTCTTGATCGAACGCTGGCGCCTGGAGTGCAGCAGTTTCAGGCCGCACAGCGCCTTGGGCTACCGGCTTCCGGCACCCGAGGCGGTGCCGTGGACACCACCTACCGGGCTTCAGTCCGCTGACACGGTAGCTCCAACATAGGAAGCGGACGACTGTTGGCGATCACGAGAAACCGTAGAAATCTGATCATCTAGCCGTGGTCGCGCGCGAGTGCTGGTTTCTCGTCAGAACGGCGAATCGGTGTCGGTCGGATCGGTGTCGAGTTCGCGATCGAGAGCCGCGAGGTAGTGT
>JAAETT010000208.1 GCA_024228115.1 bacterium | reverse complement strand
AGGTGACAGTCTGTGCGGTAGTATCCGGCTTCATGAAGGGGCCCTTGTTGAGGGGAAACGCGTGTCGCAACACGTTTCTACCGCAACTGGGGCCTTCTTCAATTCAGGAACGCGACTTCTTCATGAATTATTCGGGCTAGACGCTCGGGAGCGGGGATGGCACGGGTCGTGTGCAGCGAAGGTGCTCGTCGCTTGGCCGGGGCAACCTGAGGTAGTCGACCGGGAGGGGCCGGACGTGTGAACCCGACACTGGGCCGTCCTGTTTCGCTGACCGCACAATGTCCGGCGGCGCGTATCATGGGGCCGGAGGGGATGCGGGTGGCGATGAGACAACCACGGCTCCCGGCAAGCGGCATCCCACCGCAAGGACGGAAGCTCTTCGGAAGATCGAGAGGGTCCGGTGCGCACCTCCATGCCGCTCCCAACGCGGCATGGACGACCGGGTCGGCAGGCTTACGCTCTCCGCGCCGTCTCAAGCACCTGCTGGGGACGTCCGATGACAGCGCAATGGTTCGGGTGGTCGCGGAGCGAGAGTCCGCCCTTCCGGGCGACGAGGTGGGCAGGATCGTCTACGACGAGAGCCGCTGGCCCCTGGTCGAGGTCCGCTGGCCGCCGGATCCCAGTGCCGCCGACCTCGAATCACACCTGCACCGGCTCCAGGGCTACCTGGATCAGGACCGGTCCTTCAAGCTTCTCTACGACGTCAGCCTCGCCCGGCCCATCAACAGCCTCGAGCGCAAGCAGTTCATCGACTTCTTCTCCCGAAACCGGGAGGCACTCCAGCAGCGCTGCCGGGCAGTCGCGTACGTCACCCGGCGGGCCGTGCATCGCGGCATCCTGACCGCGATCGGCTGGTTCATCGCGCTGCCCTTCCCCCTCGAGACCTTCGCGACCTGCGAGCAGGGGCTGGCGTGGCTCGGCGAGGTACCCCAACACGTGGATCCACCCCCGTCGACGCGTAGTTGACGGAGCATCTACCGATCGGGCGTGGTGTCCTCCCGACGTGGCGCCGCCGCGCGGCCTACTCCCCGAGGCCGAGCCGAGCCCGGAGGTCGGCACGATCTCGACCCGTCGCCCGTGGCGGACGAGCCGGACGTACTGCCTCCAGATCTCGGTCCCGTCCTGAAGCCACGACCGCCGGTTGGGCCGAGATCGTTGAGCGCCCAACCATCGATTGGACTCCCTGACCCGCTACCGTATGCGCGATGCGGCTCTGGCTCTGCGGTGTCCTGATCCTGGTAGCCTCTCTTGCCGGCTGTCAGTCGATGCTCTACGGCGCGCTCGAGCAGGTCGGCGTCGAGAAGCGCCACATCCTCGTCGACCGCGTCGAGGACGGTCGCGAAGACCAGCGCGAGGCCCAGGAGCAATTCCAGACCACGCTCGAGGCGTTCCAGGCCGTCACGAGCTTCGATGGCGGCGACCTGGAGGTCGTCTACGACGACCTCCACACCGAGTACGAGCGCAGCGAAGCACGTGCCGAGGCCGTGCGCGACCGCATCGACTCGATCGAGCACGTCGCGGCCGCGCTCTTCGACGAGTGGGAAGACGAGATCGGCGAGATCTCCGACGCGACCCTCCGAGCGGGCAGCAAGCGCCGTCTCAAGGACACCCGGCGCGCCTACGCCAAGCTCATCGCCGCGATGCGACGCGCGGCCGACCGCATGGCCCCGGTCCTCACCGCGTTCCGCGACCGCGTGCTCTACCTGAAGCACAACCTGAACGCCGCCGCGATCGCCTCGCTCGAAGGCGACCTCACCGAAATCCAGGGCGACGTGCAGCAGCTCATCGACGAACTCAATCTCTCGATTGCCGAGGCGGACGCATTCCTCGGCAAGATCGAGCGCTGACCCCCCGACGGGCGATCCCCGGCCGGCGAATCGTCGGGAAGACGAACGCTCGTTGTACTCCTATGCACCCCAGGAACGCAGTGCGTTCGCATCGCAATGCAAGAGCCATCGATCCAGCTGCAGGACCCCTGTGCGTCTTCCAATCGGTCCGGGGAACTCATCATCGACCCTAGCCGGTCGACGCAGAGAGGCACCGAAAAGGCCGGTCTCGGCTACGCTTCGGGCATCGTACGCCCGCTCCTCCATGGCCTGCTTCACTTCCTCGTGCCGGGGCTCGTCGCCCGGTTCGCCTACCGCGAACGCGCCCTGCGAGCCTGGCTGATGATGCTCTCTGCCAACCTCATCGATCTCGACCACCTGCTCGCGGACCCGTTGTTCGATCCGAACCGGTGCAGCATCGGGTTTCACCCGTTGCACCAATGGCCGGTCCAGCTCATCTGGATGGCGTTGGCGGCCTGGCCCCGGACGCGGCTCTTCGGCGTCGGCGTTCTCATCCACATGGCGCTGGACGCCATTGACTGCGCGTTCATGTTGGCGATCACGAGAAACCGTAGAAATCTGATCATCTAGCCGTGGTCGCGCGCGAGTGCTGGTTTCTCGTCAGAACGGCGAATCGGTGTCGGTCGGATCGGTGTCGAGTTCGCGATCGAGAGCCGCGAGGTAGTGT
>JAAETT010000207.1 GCA_024228115.1 bacterium | reverse complement strand
CGGAGCTGGCGATCCCGAGAGAAGGCCACCTTGAAAAACACACCCACAAAGGGCTAATCACACCACACCTGTCTTGGGCGGCTCCCTATGGCCGCTTTTCAGACGTTCACGTATGGCCGGTTTTGAGGTGTTCACCGAGGACTGGCAGCGGCACGGAGTTTTCGCACCTGTTCGGCGGGAGCTTCGGCTCGCAGAGCTTCCACGAGAGTGGGACGCTTTCAGCAGGTACGTACACACTCCTCGCAGACATCACGACCGGCGCATACGGAAACTCGGATTGGGATTTTGGATTCGCCCTGATCCCAGAACCCTCGACTGCGTTGGTGATGGCGGTGGCATTGAGCTGTCTAGCTGAGCGCGCCCGCCGGAAGACCGGGCCCCGGCAAGACTGAATCCTGCCGCGGGCCCATGCTAAAACCGACAGCGTGGCCCGGAAGACCAGGAAGAGAGGAAGGCGAAGGGCGCGCCCGAACCGTTGGAGGCGGCTCGTGTTCGCGCTCGTGTGGCGGTCGGTGGCCGTCGCCGTCGTGCTTCTCTGCCTGCTCATCCTTCCCTGGCGCTGGATCCCGCCGCCGACCACGGCCTACATGCTGCAAGCACGAGCCGACGCCCCGGGTGGGCGGGTCGTGCAGCGCTGGGTGCCGTGGGAGCAGATCTCGCCCCATGTGGCACTCGCCGTCCTGGCGGCCGAGGACCAACGATTCCCGACCCACGGCGGTTTCGATTGGCAGGCCATCGGCGACGCCATCCAGGATGAGTCGGGGCGGTTGCGTGGCGCCAGTACCTTGAGCCAGCAGCTGGCAAAGAATCTCTACCTCTGGCCGGAGCGAAGCTGGCTACGAAAGGCGCTCGAAGCCTCGCTCACCGTCCTCCTGGAATGGACCTGGCCGAAGCAGCGCATTCTCGAGGTCTACCTGAACGTGGTCGAGTTCGGACCGGGCGTATTCGGTGTGGAAGCGGCCGCGAACCGCCACTTCGGAACTTCGGCGGCGCGCTTGAAACCTCACCAGGCGGCGTTGCTCGCGGCAGTGCTGCCGAGCCCCAAGAAGCTCTCGGCGGGGGCGCCCTCCGCCTATGTCCGCGAACGCGCTCGGCACATCGAGAGCGCCGCACGCAAGCTCGGGGGCACGGCCTTCCTGAAGAGGATCACTTCACCGGAAGGCTGAGACGGCAGCGAATCAGGGAACGCTGCCCTCGTAGGCGGGCTCTGCGATGGTCCGCATGAAGGCAACGAGGTCCCAGACTTTGGCCTCGCCAAGGACTGCGCCCCAGGGTGCCATGGTTGCGCTCTTGCCCACGGCCACCCCACCCTCGTACACGGCCTTGTAGAGGTGGTCGTTGTGGAGCGTGTTCATGTAGCCACCGTCGGCGTGATTGGTCGGGGGAGGCTGCAGGGCAGCGCCAGCCGGCCCGTCACCCAGACCCGCGGAGCCATGGCAGCTGGAGCAGTTGAGGGCGTAGATCTCGGCACCGCGGCCGGCATCCGGAACGAGCGGCTCGGGCTCCGGTTCGGGCTCCGGATCCGCTGCGGCCGGGGGCGGAGTGGCTGGCGCGGCTGCAGCGGCCAGCTCGGCCGGACCCTTAGGAGGTGCCTCGCCGGCCGCGACGCGCCCCGCTGCCAGTTCCTGGATACGGACGACATCGGCATCGATGTCGTCGGTACCGGGCCAGCCGAATCCGGGCCCGTCGCAGCCCAGGCTGAAGATGGCAATGAAGAGGATGGGCAGGCCAATGGTTCGAACGCGCATGGTCGGTCTCCGATCGGGTCCAAGATCCGGGCGGCCGGATGATAACGACCGGAGCCGGAAGCTCACCCCTGGCCATTGAAAGGCCTCGATCGCGCCCTCTGGGCGCCTTTCCCCATGGGCGAGGCCAGCACCCACCGGCCATCCCGGCTTGGAAATCGAGTTCTACGCCAGGGCGGAGCCCATCAGATCGACGAAGTTGTCCAGGTAGAAGCGATGCTTCGTCTGCTCGTCCAGGCCGTCGAGGGCCGCGTCGAAACGTTTCAGCGGGTGCCGACCGCCTTCGACATGAGGGTAGTCCGAGGAGAAGAGGCAGACTTCCGGCCCGCTATTGCGAAGGATCCAGCATGGGGTTTCCTCTTATCTCTGCGCTGAAGCCCGTCCACCGCCGGTGGCGAACTCCATGGGGAGCGCCGCGAAGCCTCGCACATTCGTGGAGTGAACACGCACGAGGCCTTCGTGGCGTACGTGGATATCGTCGACGCGCCGCAAAAGCTCCTCGAGAGAAACCCGCGCCTCGAGTCGGGCCAACGATGCACCAAGACAGAAATGGGTACCGCGGCCAAAAGACAGACTGGCACTGGTATCCCGGTCGATGTCGTAGGCGTCCGCCCGCTCCCAGGCCTCTTCGTCCCGATTGGCGGAACCCACCAGGAGCAGCGCCTTCTCGCCTTCGCGCAGAAGCTGGCCCCCGACCTCGTGATCCCGGGTGATGGTGCGGGCCAGGAGCTGGGTTGAATTGTCGTAGCGAAGCGTTTCCTCGACCCAACGTGGGATGGCGGCCTCATCCGTTCGCGCTTTCTCACGCTCGTCCGGGTTGCGATCCGCCCAGTAGAGCGCGTTGGCCAGAAGCTTCGTCGTGGTTTCGTTGCCAGCCACGATCATCAAGAATAGAAAGCCGATCACATCGGTATCAGCGAGCCGTTCCCCTTCGAGCTCGGCAGCCAGCAGCGCAGAGACGAGATCTTCGCCTGGCTTCTGTTTGCGCTCTTTCACCAGATCGACGTAGTAGGCGTAGAGCTTGCCCGCCGCCCGTGCAGAGGCCTCTGGCAAGCCCATCACGCCTTCCTCCCGGTGCAGCACCTGATCAGCCCAGCTCCGCAGCATGTCGCGATCCGCCTCGGGAACGCCCACCATCTCACTCATGTTGGCGATCACGAGAAACCGTAGAAATCTGATCATCTAGCCGTGGTCGCGCGCGAGTGCTGGTTTCTCGTCAGAACGGCGAATCGGTGTCGGTCGGATCGGTGTCGAGTTCGCGATCGAGAGCCGCGAGGTAGTGT
>JAAETT010000206.1 GCA_024228115.1 bacterium | reverse complement strand
GGTCTGGCGGCACTGAAAATAAAACCTGTTGGCTACCCTTTTTGATTTTTTGGTAAAATATTTTTTTACTGCACGTCAAAAATCATAAACAATACACAAAGTTTTCGCACTGCATTTTTAAATATCATTATTAACCACTCGGTTAATTGATTATCTTCCCACTCATCCTCGTCATCAACTTCTTCGGACCAGTCTGGCGGCACTGAAAATAAAACCTGTTGGCTGTTGTTGATTTTTTTGTAAAATATATAGTTTTTGCGGTCTTACATGTTTGCTGGCTGGCCCATTCGTATTGGTTCGGATTGTCACAGATTTGTTGTTTGTCGGTTGTATCTGAACAAAAAAATTTTTGTTTGGCTACTTGTGCAAAACTATTTAGGATGTGTGATATTATTGCTCTGTTGATTTTAGTTTCATCGCTTCTCTTGATACAATTTGTTGCATTAAAAACAGTTCTGCAGGCTTTTCTAAAGAAAACACCTGTTGATTTGTAAAAAGCTTGTTCAAATAAGAATTAAATACATGTTTGTCGATCGGTCGTATGTGAAGAAAAAAATTTTCTTTGGCTATCTTACTAGTTTCTTCCTTTGATGTACCGCTAGCCTGTTCTTTTGGCCCTCTGTCGAATGATGATCTATTGCCGTTGTTGGCTAAAGAAAATCCGACTCTATATTCGCAAAATCTAAACAGC
>JAAETT010000205.1 GCA_024228115.1 bacterium | reverse complement strand
GTGCGCCGCTCGCCATGGCCAGCCGCTGCGGGGCGCTGGCGCCGAGCCACGAGCCCGGCAGGTCGGCCCCGCCGGGCCGCCGCGATGCTCGCCCGCGCGCGGGGAGCTCCAAGCGCTTCCCTCGGACCCGCCTGAGCGGCGGGTCCGGCTCGTAGCGGCGAAGGTCTCGCGGCGTGGCTCACTCTAGCGAGGCTCACCCCGCAATGGCCCCCCGCTGCCGCGCAGACTCCTAGGAAGCTTGCTTCTCGGCAGCCTTGCGCCTGGGTAGCCGAACCAGAAGCGCCGGGAGGAGAGTCGCATCGGCGACAAGGCACAGGACAAGAATCGCCGCAGTCAGAAGGCCTAGATTTCGTGTAAAAGTGAACTCTGAGAGACCCAGGATCAGGAACGAGAGAGAAACCACAGCGGTCGAGTAGACCACTGCGGGGAGTGCTTCGGCCAGCGCCGTCTGAACGGCATCACGCAGCCGATCACCGTTATCCGTTCGTTCAACAAACCTCGTCATGACATGGACTGTGTCATCTACTGCGATTCCCAGCGCCAGGCTGCCCACGAGCACGGTTCCGGCATCAAGTGGAACCTGAAGGGCCCCCATTGCACCGAAGACACCTGCAACCGGGAGAACGTTTGGGGCAAGTGACACCAGGGCAAGTCTTGGCCAACGGAATATCGCCAGAAGGATTATGCCTATGGCCGCGACGGCAAACGCTAGTCCGCGAAGTTGCCCCATCGCTATCTCGTCTTCAGCCCGAGCGTACTCGAACATGATGCCAGTCGTTTTTCCTTTGAAGCCTGCCGGACCATTCGTCTCCCACCATCGATCCGCTTCTTCCGCGATTTTCCGGAGATGGTGGGATCCATTGTTGTTCGCACGAATCACGATATTTGCGTGTTTCCGATCCGCGGTTACCAAATCGCTCAGGCGTTCTAGGGAGTCCAAGACGACTAGGTATTGCTCCACCAAAGCATCGCTATCAGGCAATGGCTGAGATTCATCGCCCAAGAACCCACCGTGAATCTGCCGAAGAGGGTCCGCGATCGACAATACCTTCCCTACGTCTTCCCTTGCCTCGAGGTGGCGAGCCAACGCGTCGATGGCCTCAAGGGGGTCTTGGCCTACCACGGAAGCTTCGGCTGGGGCGTTGACGACAAAATTGATCGGACTTATTCCCGAGAGAAGCTCTCTGATTGCATCGTAGTCGTCACGAACCGGGTTGCCGGGAGGAAGCCATTGCGTCGCGTCTGTTTCGACTCGAATCGCGGTAACGCCCGCGGCGATTAGCGGAACAAGAAGGAGCCAAGCGCCGATCGAGGCCCGATTGCTTGCAAGCTGGCCTAGCAACCTTGGCAGCACCGTCGTGAGCCAACCCGAACCCGCGGGCCGCCTGCACACGGGCGATAGGAAACTCAGGCACGCGGGGACCAGCGTGAGCGCGGCAGCCGATACCACGAGCACACCTAGCCCGCCGAACCCGCCAACAAAACGGACCGCATCGATCTTCACGAGACCGATAGCCCCAAAACCAACAGCGGTAGTCAGGCCAGAGAGCGCGATGGGGAGCGCAGATGGCGTGATCGCAGAGATGACTGCGCCACGGTCGGCCATTCGCGCGGGCAGGATGAGATGCATCGAGTACGCGCAACCAAGGGCCAAGACCACTGAGGGAAGGATGATGGTCGTAATGGTCAGCGGGCTTTCGAGGTAGCCCATCGCTGAAAGCATCGCGAAGGCCCCAACAACCCCAGGGAGCAAGCAGGAGATGGCGACCGCCACCGAGCGATAGATCGCCCAGAGAACCACCAAGAGCACCAGTCCGGTAAACGGAGCGAAAAACAGGATCTCCGATCGGGTTCGTCCGTTGGTTTCCACGCGAAAGACTGGGACGCCAGACACAGCCCCGCCCAATGGGCTTGCGAGGGCCCTAGCTTGCGAAACAAGGGCCTCATGAACCCCCTCGGCGTTCTCCTCAAGGACCAGATTCACCGCGAGGGTGCGATTGTCGGCCGACACAAGGCTCCGTGGAGCTACGCGGTCAAGCCGTAGGCGAACTTCCACGTCTTGTGTTGTTCGTCCTGGCATAAGCGCTGGTTCCATCTCCAGCGCCCCGCTCTCCTCTGCATGGATCACCGGGACAGTCGCGATGCTGTCGACCCGGCGAATCCCAGGCAAATGGGCAGCGGCCCGAGACAACTCTTCTATCGAGCTCAGAGATTCGAGAGAAAACGGTGACGTAGGCGGCAGTGCAACCACGAGGATTTCATCCCCGCCAAAGAGACCTTGGCTCTCTTGATAGAAACTCCAGGCCTCGTCAGATCGATCCAACACACTGTCAGTGGAAGTATCGACCGAAAGGCGAAATAGTCCTGGCACAAGCACGAGGAGAATGAAGAGCCAACACGCGATGGCGGCACTCGGACGCGTGTAAGCCAGCTGAACCAGCGCTGTCGGAAGGCGGGCACGATCACGGTGGCCTGCATTCTGCATGTTGAGGTGCCTAGGACTTTCGCAGGTTTATCGCGAACGAGCGGATAGCAAATACGCCTGGTTCGCGCGTCCAAAGGCTTGAACCACAGTGTCAACCTCGAACCCGCTAGCCCGAATCATCGCAACTAGCTCGGATTCGCTCCAAAATTGAAAAACACCCCGTTCTTCGAAGTCCAGAAGCTTTGCTGCATCGTTGATGAAACTCTGGAGCGATTCTTCGAGGCCTAGCTCTCCGTCTCGCCCGAACTGCTCTCGTCCAAGCCCGGATTGGAGTTCCGAGACGGTATCCACGCAGATCGTAGAAGTATCTGCGTCCCGCTTGAGGCATGAAACAACCAATCGGCCACCGGGTACCAAGATCCGGCGGACTTCTGCGAGTACATGTTCGGGCCGTGCGAGGTAGTTTAGCACTAAGGAACTGAGCACGGAATCAACTGACGAATCAGGGAGAGGGATGAACTGCGTGCCTCCTTCGGGCTGGGTGCTCAGGTCGCACGCGGCGTACACAACCGATGGCCCAAGGTGATGTTTGCCCAACTTCTCCCTGGTCGCTGCGAGCGCTTCCGTCACGAGGTCGACACAAACCACACGGATGCGAGGGCTTGCCTCGTTGGCTGCAAGGTGCAGCGGAAATGAACCGCCTCCCGCACCAAGGTCAAGGACTGTTTGGCCGTCCGTGAGTCCTAGCGCTTCTACTTGAGCCGCCATGAAATCTCTACAAACCGTCGTCGCTGTGACGAGTTCCATGCCCCTTCGGCCGTCGCGCCCCATCACATAGTCACGCCAGAACTCGCCAACGTTGGCCAATGGCGTCTTGATGCGCTCGCGTTCTTCGACGCGCCGCTGCTCGAGCCACGACAACTCGGGCAACGCCGGTGGAACCTCTCTACCCAGGACCATTCTTGCGATCTCCGCCGCAATCAGCTGAAACACTCCTAGCGCTTCTTCGCTTGTGCGAAGTTGGTGCCCGGTCGGAACCTCGATGATCCTGCGGCTAGTCGCGTCACCAAAGGACATCGCCTCGCGAATTCGCTCAAGGTCCATCCATGCATCATCGCGCCCGTGCATCCAGGTAATGGGTGCCTGAATATTCGAGAAATCTCTGCGCGAGTCCTCAAGGAACGCCATCCGATTCTCTATGGCGTCTGTGCCCGCCAGGTCCATATCGACAAGCAGCCCTTGAAGCTCCTGGTATCCGAAGGTCGCTCCTCGCTCTATCGCTCCAAAAAAATCTACGCCGCCGGAAATCACTCTGGTCAAGGATTGGGCGTCGGCCGAGCCAACCACACTTACCCAGCCGTTGAGCCTCTCTGGCTCAGACGCCATTGCTTTTCTTCCCTCGATCGATGCAACGCTGAAAGTCACCAACACCGACGCCGAAGGCCGAAATTCCGGAGTTGACTCCACGAAGTCGAGCGTTGCCCCGATGTCATGGACCCCTTGGCTAAACGTGAAGCGCAGGTATTCGGCTCCAGCCGCCTTGCACACAGGTTCGGTGTGCGATTCCCCCCTTTTTCTTACGCCGTCGTACCGGACGACAACAACGGGCTCTCCAGCGCTATGGAACGTTGCGACGATCGTGGCTGCGAGAGGAAGAAGCGTTTCTTTCGTCCTTCCCCATGCTGGCGGGATCACGACCACCGGTGCCCCCTCGGTTTTCCCCGACCAATTCAGCAGCGCGCAGATCGTCTCCCCGTTTCGGTTTTTGTACCTCTCAATCCGCATTGGTTGATCTATCGACACCTGCGGGGCCAACCCAGCGGGGATCATCTTTTCGTTTCGGCGAGGGCTAGCCGGCCGTTCCACGGCTAGAGAATCTTGCCAGTGCTTCTCGGATGTCGAAATCCCGATTCGGCGCCAACCAGCCTCAATGTGGCGCTCCACGTTCCGGACGCGGCCAAAAAGGCGCCAACTGGTGGGCTCGTGCACTTCTTCCTTGATCGTCAGGTGACTCCCCGGAGAAACAGGCACCTCCGATCCGACTCGCAACCCCATCCCATCGGCGGATCGATCGGTAAGTTCAGCCCGCGCCTGCATCCCGTCGATCGTGACATCCATTCGACGAAGATCGGCCGGTTGCCGATACCGGTCACGCCGCTCGGCCTCGTAAATGACCGCCGGAACTCCGATCGAGAGCCGGTCGACTTCTAAGTTTCCCATTTTCGGCGCAGAGAAAAAATAGGGTCGCCCAGAGAGTTCGAAGTTGAGAAACAGCTGGTTTCGAGAGTCGTCCTCGAAGTTTCGCACTGTGAGAACGACCGTGCTGTCATGAAGCTCGGCGATGGTCGCCGTCTCCTTTTCGCTGTAGCGGTTTGTCGACCGGCTAAGTTCTATCCTGCGGTCGAATAGCTCGCTTAGCAACCGAGCGATTGACTCCGGCGTGTCGATCGCTCGGGGATGCAAGCGGCGCAGATCTGCGCTCGCAATCGGAGTGACAGCACCAGCCACAGTCTCGTTCCTCTCCTGGCGGGCTAAGGCCGATTTGCGATCGCGCGGCGATGGTAGGGTGACCACACGAACTGAGACCAATAGCTCTCGGATAGATCGAGCCAAGCCTCAAGCGAATCAACAGACGAGAGGAAATGCGAGAGGCTCATCATCAACCAGCTCTGTACCGCCTGACTGTCTCGACAGCTCTCGCAGTGCCCTGAAGTGCAGCAGAAGTTAACTGTCTCGAGGTCGGCTGCCCAAGCATTAAAGAGCGGGAGCGTGGGATTCCCGTTCTTTCGGCGTGCTTCGTGCGCAGGGTGATCGATGCTGATGCTCGGACAGACGTCGTAACCGAACTCACCCCACTCCGTTCTTCCCGTAACCAGTGCCCGGATGTAGTAGTCAGTGCTGCGCACTGTATCGGGGTATTTCTCGCGAACTCGGAGGGCTTCTTCAAGAAGCGCGAGGTTGCCGTGGGCAGCGTGGAGCGGGTCGTCGCTGCCGTAGTCGCTGTAGTAGTTGAAAGTCACTTGATTGCCGTTGTCTTCGATCCGCCTGACCGTGCTCTCGATATGCTGCGCGGAGTCATCGCTGAGCGCAAAGATGAAGATGGCCCTGTCATCTCCACGGTAGTTGGCAAGGGCTGTTTCAAAGAGACCCTCTAGCCTGCTGCCGTTGGGATGGTGCCCCCGAATCTGGTCGTCCAAGGGCCCACCGCCGAACAGCGTAAGTGCCACGTTTACATCTTCGAATCCCTCTTTGGGAAGTGCCTGGAGCCCATTCGATGAAACGGTTACGAACGGCATATTGGAGACGAAAGACTCAATTCGCTTGGGAAAGAGCAACGGTTCTCCACCGACAATGAGAGCAGATGTAATCCCGCGCTCTGCCTCCTTGGCAGCGAAATCCTTCCACTCGTGGAGTGACGTCACCTCGCTGGTTGTTCGATCGAAGTCGTATTCGAAGAACCAGCACCCCTTGCAACGGATATTGCATGCATTGGTGAGGTGGTACTCCGTAGTCCTCACCTTCCGGCTCCAGTCGCGGACGGCAGCCAGCCTGGCCGCCAGCTCGGTCTGGCCTTGAAGGAGTTCGAGGAGGCGTTCTTTCACTGATTCGCAGCCCCGTCGTTCCGAGGAGCGATGAGTGAACCCAACCCCTGTGTTTCGCGATCCATCTATAGATCTCCCCAGGGGTGGTAGCTGAGCGCGCACGCAGAAGCAGCTCACACCCACCAGAATCATTGCAGAAACGGCGTTCTATTCTAGCCGGAGTCGTCTTGCGATCCTACCACAATATTTGGAAGGTAAGCGGCCAACCTCGGACGTGGTTGCGGTCCGTATCGCGGGATCTCAGCCTGTGAGCGGGCCGAGAGGTGAGTCGGCGAAGTTCTCTTTCCAAAGCCGGGGCGTGAGTTCGGAGACCCCAGCCTGAGGGTGGACGCTG
>JAAETT010000204.1 GCA_024228115.1 bacterium | reverse complement strand
TGGTACAGGTGATGCGACCGACAGGCAGTAGCCGCTGCCTGCCGGTCTTTCACCCGGAGTCGGTAGACCGCAAACGCCTCGGTCCCTCGCGAGACCGTCAACAAGCAAGGGTCACCGCCTCCACTGCTGCAGCGAAGCTCGAACGGTTGCCAGGGCCTAAGAGCCCGTATCCAAGAGTCCGAGTTCGTTGTCAGGGAGAGTCTACCATGGGCGTTTCCGTTGGAATCGATGTCTCGAAACAACACCTCGACTGGGCACTCGGCAGTGACGCCAAGTCGCTGCGCACCCCGAACAGCGCCGCAGGGATCCGGCGCCTCGTCGATCGGCTCAGCCGCGAACAAGACCTGGACCGCATCATCGTTGAGTCCACCGGGGGCTACGAACGGGCGCTCACCGAGGCCCTTGCCAGCGCGGGCCTGCCGGTCCTCGTCGTGAACCCCTGGCGAGTCCGCCGCTTGGGCGAAGGGCTCGGCATCCTCGCGAAGACCGACGCGATCGACGCCCACGTTCTCGCGCTCTTCGGAGAACGAGCCGCCCCGCCTCTGCGGCCGATGCCGAGCTCGAGAGACCGCGAGATGGCCGATCTCGTACGGAGACGTCGTCAGCTCATTGCAATGATCGTGGCTGAAAAGAACCGTCTCGAGCACGCGACCGCTCTGGTCCGCCGCGACATTCTGGGCCTCATCAAGGTGCTGGAGCGACGCGTCGTGAAGCTCGATCAGTCCATCGACGATGCGATCGAAGCCGATGCACAGAAGGCCGACACACGTCGCCGTCTCGAAGCCGTTCCGTGTATCGGTCCCGGAATCGCACGGGCTCTCATTGTCGAGCTACCGGAGCTCGGAACGCTGGGCCGAAAGCAGATCGCATCACTCGTTGGCATCGCACCCTTCGCCAACGACAGTGGCAAGAAGTCCGGACACCGACGGATCCGAGCCGGCCGCTCGGGACCCCGGACTGCGCTCTACCTTGCCGCGATGAACGCGTCCCGCTTCAACCCCGTGCTCAAGCCGATGTACGAACGGTTGATCGCAGCTGCAAAGCCACCGAAGGTCGCCTACATCGCGATCGCCAGAAAGCTCCTCACGATCGTCAACGCCATGGTTCGAGACGGAACCGAGTGGCAGCACAGCCCGGCCTAACAGGGTGCTGAAATTTGGTGCCGGTTGGCGCCAGAAAGGCCGAAAGCGGGGGTTTCGATGGCGCTCTGTGCTTGGCTTCCGGTTTCCTCTGCCAAGGATCCCAAGATCGCTTGCTGAGTAGCAAGGGAGTCACG
>JAAETT010000203.1 GCA_024228115.1 bacterium | reverse complement strand
TTACAATTGACTTGTTGCAAGGGGGCAATGCCCCCTTGCAACAAGTCAATTGTAAACCCCGTCCCCGCTGTTGACTTATTGGGCTCGCCAGTATGCGGGTCTGGCGATAGAATGGACGCCGCCCCTCCGGTCCCGAGGCAATGGAATGGCACGAACGCCTCGCTGGGACGCTCCCGGGACTGCTCACCATGTGATGATCCGGGGGATCGAACGCCGCGCGATCTTCCATTCGGACGGGGATCGCACCGATTTCCTCGAACGCCTCGATCGGCTTGTTCCCGAACTCGGATTCCGCTGCTTCGGGTTCGCGTTGATGTCGAATCATGTTCACCTGGTTCTGCGCAGCGGGTCGGTCGGCGTGTCACGCCTGATGGCCCGACTGAACGGCGGGTACGCCCGAGCCTTCAACCTGCGCCACGAGCGGTCCGGGTACCTGTTCCAGAATCGTTTCAAATCCAGACGGATCGAGAGCGACGCGGAGCTGCTTGGAGTCGTTACCTACGTCTGTCGCAACCCCTTGGACGCCGGGATGCTGGGCTCGGTGAAAGAACTCGAGCGTTGGCCTTGGACGAGTTACTCCGCCCTCGTGGGTGAACGGCCGGCGTGGTCGTTCGAGAGTACGTCCGAAACGCTCGAGTTGATCGCAGATGCTCCTGCAACCGCCCGGGAGGCCCTTGCTGCTCGGGTCAAACGGGAGAGAGCTGGCGCGGATACTCCCAGCGTCTGGACGCCTCTCGCAGGTGCGGAGTCAGTTGGAGGATCGGTCTCCACCGTCCAGGCTCTAGACGAGGTGATTCGTCTGGCCAGCGAATCCCAGGGCGTTGACCCCGAAACACTGATTCGCGGTTCGCGCGGCCATGCTGTTTCGCGGGCCCGGGCCATGGTCGCCCACATCGCGGTCGCCGAGATCGGAATGACAGGGAGAAGCGTCGCGGCCGCGCTTGGGATCAGCCCGGGGGCGGTCACCCGGGCCGCAGAACGTGGCCGAGACCTCGTTGCCGAGGCCGGGTCGCCGCGTGCGCTTGGCTCAGCCGAGCGGCCGAAAAGTAAACAGTAAACCCCGTCCCCGAGGTTGAGTTCTAGCGGCTGGGGTAGTTCCGGATGGGGTTTCGGCCTTCGGGGTAGTCCGGGTACTGGTGGTGGGAGCCGGCGATCTTCTTGCGCAGGGCCACGGCGGCCTTCAAGGCGTCGCGGCGGCTGACCTGGCCGATGAGCTTTCCGTCCTCGATGACCGGGAAGCGTCGCATTCTGCGGACGACGAACTCGTGTGCCACGGCGAAGAGCTCCAAGTCGGGGCCGATGGTCACGCAGTCTTCGCTCATCAGCTCGCTCACGGACTCGATCGCGTCGTGGGAGTCCATCTCGAAATCCGCCGAAGCGACCGCGCGGAGGCAATCGTACTCGGAGAGGAGGCCCAGCAAGTGGCCCTCTTCATCGACGACTGGAGCCCCCGAGATGCCGTGTTTGAGCAGCACGGCGGCAGCTTCCACCGCCGGTAGATCGGGGCGCAATGTCACGAGCTTCCGGGTCATCATTTCCCTGGCTGTGGGAACGTGGGGCATCTCCATGGAGTCCTCCTCGATTTCTCCCCCCTTGGGGAATCCAGTATATCAGACTCACCGAAGCGAGTGTTTTCGCTAGCGAAATCGCTCCCGACCGCTAAGATCCGCGGCCGTCGAGACCTGGGGCCGAACAGATCCCTGGGGCCAAGGGAGAGCGTCGCAATGGCGGTGCACCGGATCAGGAGGGGTCTGGATCTGCCGATCTCGGGTGAACCCGAGCAGGCAATCCACACCGGGCCGGAGATCGGCCGCGTGGCCGTGATGGGCGATGACACGCCAGGAGTGCGCGCACGCCTGGCCGTGGCCGAGGGAGATACGGTCAAACGCGGCCAGCTCCTGTTCGAGGATCGCCTGCGCCCCGGCATTCGTTACACCGCGCCTGGAGCGGGGAGGGTCCAGGCGATCTTTCGGGGCGCCCGCCGGGTGCTGCGATCGGTCGTGATCGAGCTTTCCCCGAGCGAGCGCGCTGGCCAGCCCAATGCCGAGGAGCTCCAGCCGTTCAGCAGCTGGAAAGGCGGCGATCCCACCACCTGGAGTGGCGACGACGTTCGCGCGCTGTTGCTCGAAACCGGGTTGTGGAGAGCGTTGCGCGGCCGCCCCTTCAGCAAGATTCCGGAGCCGGATAGCTCGCCTCGAGCGATCTTCGTGACGGCCATCGATACGAATCCGCTCGCAGCTTCGCCCGGCACGGTCTGTGGTGAAGACATGGCTGCCTTTCAGCTTGGTCTGAGGCTGATCGACAAGCTCTGCGACGCTCCGACCTACCTATGTGTCGGCCCCGACTCGTCCGTGCGAGGCGGAGTCGATTCGCCGGTCCAGGTCGAGGTCTTCGATGGCCCGCACCCGGCCGGCACGCCGGGCCTGCACATGCATCTGCTGGCGCCCGTATCCCGCGCACGCACCTCCTGGCATATCGGCTACCAGGATCTCATCGCTCTCGGCCGGCTGGCCGAAACCGGAACGCTGCCGGTGGAGCGAATCGTTTCGCTCGCCGGTCCGCCGGTCCCCAATCCGCGGCTCCTGCGCACCCGCCTCGGAGCGAACCTCGACGAGCTCACGGCTGGCGAGATCGACGAATCCGAGGGCGAGGTTCGCTTGATCTCCGGTTCCGTCATCTCCGGCAAGAAGGCCATGGGAGCGGAGTTCGGATACCTGGGCCGCTACCACTTGCAGGTGAGCGCCCTGCGCCGCGGGAGCCGTCAGTTCCTGGGCTGGATCGATCCCGGCTTCGGCAAGTTCTCGATCCTGCCGGTCTTCTTCTCCCGCCTCCTGCCCGGCACGAAATTCGATATGACGACGGATACGAACGGCTCCTACCGGCCGGTCTTCCCCCTCGGCACCTACGAGAAGGTCATGCCGTTGGACATCATCCCGACCTACCTGCTGCGTTCGCTCATGGTCGGCGATATCGAGCAGGCCGAATTGCTCGGAGCGCTCGAACTCGATGAGGAGGATCTCGCGCTCTGCACCTTCGTCTGCCCGGGCAAGACGGATTTCGGGCCCATCCTGCGCAAGAACCTCGACCGCATCGAGAAGGAGGGCTGATGCAGTTCCTGCGAGACCTCCTCGACAAGGCAGAGCCCAACGTCAAGAAGGGCGCACGCTTCCAGACCCTCGCCTCGGCCTACGAAGCCCTCGACACGATGATGTTCACGCCGGGCATCCAGACGCGAACCGCCTCTCATGTGCGCGACGGCCTCGACTACAAGCGCATGATGTTCATCGTGGTGATGGCCCTCGGCCCCTGCCTCCTCGTCGCCAACTGGAACACGGGCTACCAGGCATTCCTGGCGATCGAAGCCGGTGCCGTGCCGCTCGGCGATTGGCAGAACGGGCTCTTCCAATGGCTCGGCGGCCAATACGTCTCCGGCAATGTCCTCTGGTGCGCGCTGTTCGGGGCGCTGTATTTCTTCCCCATCTTCATCGTCGTCCATGTGGTCGGTCTCGGAATCGAGATCGTCACCGCGCAGATCCGCGACCTCGAAGTGACGGAGGGTTTCCTCGTCACGGGTGCGCTGCTGCCGCTCCTCCTTCCCCCGACCATTCCTCTCTGGCAGGTTGCGCTCGGCACCGCCTTCGGTCTGATCATCGGCAAGGAAGTCTTCGGCGGCACCGGGATGAACTTCCTGAATCCGGCGCTCGTGAGCCGTGCTTTCCTCTTCTTCGCCTACCCGGCCTACATCTCCGGCGAAGGCCCCTGGATCGCGGCGGATTTCCTCGGTGTGGACGGCTTCACCGGCGCCACCTTGCTGGCCCAGGCCGCGGCCGAGAGCGGTGCCCTCCACGGAGCGAGCTGGTCGACGGCGTTCTTCGGCGGGATCAGGGGCTCGATGGGAGAGACCTCCGCTTTGGCCTGCCTGATCGGTGCAGGCCTGTTGATCCAGACGGGTGTCGGTTCCTGGCGCACGATGCTCGGAACGGCCATCGGCACCGTCGTGATGGCCACCTTCTTGAATCTCATCGGCTCCGATACCAACCCGATGTTCGCCGTTCCCTGGTACTGGCATATGGTTCTCGGCGGTTGGGCGATCGGCACGGTGTTCATGTGCACGGATCCGGTTTCGTCGGCCTACACGGAAAAGGGAAAGCTGGTCTACGGCTTCGGGATCGGCCTGCTCTGCGTGATCATCCGCTGCATCAACCCCGCCTATCCGGAAGGCATGATGCTGGCGATCCTCTTCATGAACATGTTCGCGCCGTTGATCGACCACTTCGTGATTCGAAGCAACATTGCAAGAAGGGTGGCCCGCAGTGGAGCATAGTACGCGCCACACGGTGATCTTCACGACGCTGCTCTGCGTCGCGTTCTCGGTCGTGGTGTCGACGGTGGCGGTCTCGCTGCACGACCGGCAGGAAGAGAACAAGCGCCTCGATCGCATCAAGAACGTGCTCGGCGTGGCCGGCCTGGCCAAGCCGGGTGAAGATCTCTCGCCGGACGAGCTGAACGGGCGTTTCGAGACAGGCCTCGAAGCCGTCGTGGTCGATATGCTCACAGGCCAGGTGGTGGAGGGCATCGATCCGCTCTCCTTCGATCAGCGAAAAGCGGCGAAGGATCCGCAGCAAAGCCGCCCGGCGGAAACCAATCGCGCCAAGGTGCGACGGGTTCCGAACCACGCAGTGGTCTACCTGATCAAGGATGGCGACGAGGTCACGGGATTCGTTCTCCCGATCGAAGGCTACGGGCTCTGGTCTACTCTCTACGGCTACATCGCCATCGAAGCGGACCTCCAGACGGTCAAGGGCATCACCTTCTATTCCCATGGGGAAACGCCCGGGCTCGGTGGTGAGGTCGACAACGTGCGTTGGAAGGCGCGCTGGCCAGGCCGACAGGTCTTCGATGCCAAGGGTGCCCCGCAGATCAGCGTTGCGAAGGGCGCGGTGGGTTCCCCCAACGAGGATCCCTTCCGGGTCGATGGCCTTTCCGGTGCCACGCTCACATCCAACGGCGTGACGAACATGCTGAAGTTCTGGCTCGGAAGGAGTGGCTTCGGCCCCTACCTGGCCCAGCTTCGCAAGCAGGGAGAGATGGGATGAGCACGACACGGGAAATCCTGCTCGATCCGTTGATCGACAACAATCCGATCGGGCTCCAGGTGCTCGGCATCTGCTCTGCCCTGGCTGTCACGACCCAGCTGAAGAATGCCATCGTGATGACGCTGGCCGTGATCTTCGTGCTGGCGGCTTCGTCGGTCTCGGTGAGCGTCCTTCGCAAACAGATCCCCGGAAGCGTTCGCATCATCGCCCAGCTGACGATCATCGCCTCGATGGTGATGATTGCCGACCAGTTTCTTCGGGCCTTCCTCTACGACATCAGCCTGCAGCTCTCGGTCTTCGTCGGCCTGATCATCACCAACTGCATCATCATGGGCCGGGCCGAAGCCTTCGCGATGCAGAACAAACCCTGGCCGAGTTTTCTCGATGCGATTGGAAACGGTGCGGGATACGGCCTCGTACTGATCGTCGTAGCCGTTGTCCGGGAACTCCTCGGCTCCGGGAAGCTCTTCGGGAAGACGATCTTCCTCACCGTTTCTGAGGGTGGCTGGTACGTGCCTAATGGTCTGATGGTGCTGGCCCCGGCGGCGTTCATCCTCATCGGGTGCTTCATCTGGGCCGTCAGGGCTTTCCGGCCGGAGCAGGTGGAAGAAGAATTCCACGTGGGTCTGCTCGAAACCGCCCACGATAGTGAGTTGCGCTGATGCTCGAGCACTATCTCAGCCTCGCCACGAAAGCGATCTTCGTCGAGAACATGGCCCTGGCCTACTTCCTGGGCATGTGCTCCTTCCTGGCCGTCTCGCGGAAGGTGGAGACCGCGATCGGCCTGGGCGCTGCGGTCATCTTCGTGTTGGGGCTGACGATGCCCCTGAACCAGATTCTGGTCAAAAGCTTCCTGGAAGAGGGTGCGCTTTCCTGGCTGCCCGGCGGCGAGAACGTGAACCTCTCGTTCCTGAGCTACCTCGTGTTGATCGGGACGATTGCCGCGATGACCCAGATCGTCGAGATGGTGATCGACCGCTTCGCGCCGGCGCTATACGGCACACTAGGCGTCTTTCTGCCGCTGATCGCGGTGAATTGCGCGATTCTGGGTGGCGCGCTCTTCATGGTTCAGCGCGATTACACGCTTGGCGAGGCCACGGTCTTCGGCATTGGCTCGGGTATCGGTTGGGCATTGGCGATCGTTGCGTTGGCCGCGGTGCGTGAGCGCCTGCGATACAACGACGTCCCCGCTCCGCTGCGTGGCCTGGGCATCACCTTCATCACAGTTGGACTGATGGCGATTGCCTTCATGTCCTTCTCGGGTATCCAGCTCTAGCAGCTCGAGCTGGGAACGGGAGCGTCTCTTGAATACCGTCGTCTTCGGAATGGTTGGCTTCACCGTCATCATCGTCCTGCTGACGGTGATTCTCCTGGTCGTGAAGGCCTACCTCTCACCCGGTGGCAAGGTTCGGGTTGGGATCAACGGTGACGATTCCAAAGCCCTGGAGGTGAGTGCAGGCGATACCCTGCTCTCGACCCTCGCCGCAAACAACATCTTCATTCCGTCGGCCTGCGGCGGGAAGGGCACCTGCGGTGTGTGCCGCTGTCACGTCGAATCGGGGGGCGGTGCGCTGCTTCCCACCGAGACCTCTCACATCACCTCGAAGGAAGCCCGGGCGGGAGAGCGCCTGGCTTGCCAGGTGAAGGTGAAGGAGGATATGGAGATCGGGCTTCCGGCGGAGGTCTTCGACGTCCGCAAATGGAAGTGCCGCGTTCGCTCCAACTACAACGTGGCGACGTTCATCAAGGAGCTGGTTCTCGAACTGCCGGAAGGCGAAGAGGTTCCCTTCCGAGCGGGCGGCTACATCCAGATCGAGTGCCCGCCCCACGTCGTCAAATACAGCGACATCGACGTGGAGGAGGAGTACCGGGGCGATTGGGACAAGTTCAACCTCTGGCGATACGAGTCGAAGGTGGATGACGAGGTCTCCCGGGCCTACTCGATGGCCAGTTACCCCGACGAGAAGGACATCATCATGTTGAATGTCCGCATCGCCTCGCCGCCGCCGAACGCCCCCGACGTTCCGCCGGGCCAGATGTCCTCCTACATCTTCAACTTGAAGCCCGGCGATGAGGTCGTGATCTCGGGTCCCTACGGCGACTTCTTCGCCCGCGAAACCGGCAACGAGATGTGCTTCATCGGCGGCGGCGCGGGCATGGCGCCGATGCGCTCCCACATCTTCGATCAATTCCGTCGCTTGCACGCCGATCGCAAGGTCACCTTCTGGTACGGCGCACGTTCCCTGCGCGAGGCGTTCTACATCGAGCACTTCGATGCGATTTCCTCGGAGAACGAGAATTTCGAGTGGTATCTCGCACTCTCCGAGCCGCAGCCCGAGGACAACTGGACGGGCCTGACGGGCTTCATCCATCAGGTGCTCTTCGACAACTACCTGAAGGATCATCCCGAGCCGGAAGAGATCGAGTACTACCTGTGTGGCCCGCCGATGATGATCGACGCCTGCAAGAAGATGCTCGACGATCTGGGCGTCGAACCCGAAAACGTCATGTCCGACGATTTCGGAGGCTAGGCAAACGCCTCGACCCGAGGCGCTGACGCCCCGAGCCAAGCGTCTTCTACCGATCTTCCTGCTCGTTCTCCTGGCGTTGACCGCGCGCATGCTCTGGTGCGAAGCGCCCAGGCAGACGCTGCTCGCGGGCCAGACGATGGGGACCACCTGGTCGGTCACGCTCACCCGGCCGGATCCGAATGCGCGCCAGGCGGTGCAAGCCCGGCTCGACGCGGTCAACGCGGCGATGTCGACCTGGGATCCCGATTCTGGGCTCTCGCGCTTCAACGCCCATTTGAGCACCGATCCGTTTCGGCTCTCAGCCGAAACACTTCGCGTCATGGCTCTCGCCCAGGAGGTGAGCGAAGCGACAGGCGGGGCGTTCGACGTCACCGTGCGACCGCTCGTCGCCGCGTGGGGCTTCGGCGCTGGAGCGCGGGTTCCCGGCGCCGGCCCGATCGATGCGGAGCTGGCGGAGCTCCGCGCGCGCGTCGGCTACGAACGCCTCGACCTCGATCCCGTCGGAGGGACCGCCCAGAAGCAGCACCCGCGGCTGGAGGTCGATCTCTCCGCCGTCGCCAAGGGCTTCGGTGTGGACGAGGTCGCCCGGGCGCTCTCGGAACTCGGCCACGAGCGCTTCCTGGTCGAGGTCGGCGGAGAGGTTCGTGCCCGCGGCGAACGCCCCGGAGGCGGTCCATGGCGCCTCGCCATCGAACGCCCGGAGCCCGACGGCCGGGCCGTCCACGCCGTCGTCGAGCTACGCGATCAGTCCATGGCGACTTCCGGTGACTACCGCAGTTTCTACGAGCAGGAGGGCGAGCGGCTCACCCATATCGTCGATCCGCGCATTGGCCGCCCCGTATCGCATGCTCTCGCCTCGGTCAGCGTCGTGCATCAGGACGCCGCCAGCGCCGATGCCTGGGCGACGGCTCTGACGGTGCTGGGGCCGGAAGAGGGACCGGCCGTTGCAGACGAGATGAAGATCGCCGCCTACTTCATCCTGCGCACCGCGTCGGGCAGCTATGAGACCCGGACCACAGGGCCCTTCCCGCGCCTTCATGTCGCCGGGGAGCAGACCCGGTAGACTCCCGATATGGCAACTTTCCTCGCCACCCTCGTGGTCTTCGGACTCGTGACGGTCGGTATGTCTCTCGGCGTGATCGTTCAGGGCAAGCGCCTCAAGGGCAGCTGCGGGGGAACGGGGGAGGCCTGCAAATGCAGCCCGCTCGCGGCCCGCGCCTGCAAGCTGCGTCGGGAACCCGAGGCGAAGCCCAGCTAGTCGCGGGTGTGCCGGTCCGGAGGCGGAGCCCAGCTAGTTACGGTAGCGCCGCCCCGCTGAGGAGCCGCGTCTGTGGCGGATTCCTCGGTAGGAGTGGCGGCGTGCAGGTTGACGGCCATAGCCGTCGCGATGCACACGGCCGTACCGGTAGGTCCGCGGGTAGCTGTAGTGGCGCCCGTAGACGTAGGGGTAGCTCGGCCGGTAGTGGTGCCCGCACCCATGGTGGTGGTGATGGACGTGGCCACTGACGTGTCGGCGGTAGCCGACGCTGGGATACACGTAGATGGGTCGCCGCTCCACCGTGTTCGTCGTGGAAGCGGGAGGCCCAGCCTTCGTGAAGCCGCCGCCGGACGAAGTCCCACCAGGCCGGACGACCTCGCAGTCGTCCCCGTGGCAGATGAGGACGGCGTCGCCGGCAGCGGCCGAGCCTGCGAACAGGGTGACCGAGGCGAGCAGCCAGAGAATTGTGCCACTCTTCATTGGGTTGATAATACCACACTAGTACGTGAGGTTAGAGGTATCGGGTGAGCCCGGGAGGATGTCGTCCCCTAGGGGACACTCAGCATGAGATCAGACGAAGTAGGTCGGCGAATTCGTCGCCGCCACGACATTCTCCTGCAGATGCGCCAGCGAGCCCATGTCTGCATTGACCACGTCGAGACCGTGGGCCAGGACGTAGGCGTAGCTGCGTTGGAAGCTGGAGAGCGAGGCGGCCATGAGTTTCTCATCGTAGTACTCGTTGAACGCGTCGAGCTTCTTCCACCATCCGAGGATCGGGAGGCCCGCCAGATGACGAGCCGCCTTCATGCCCACCAGCCCGATGCCCGCCTCGCGTGCCTTCGCGAGTACGGGTTGCAGGCCCGTCATCGGCTTCGAACCCTCGAGCACGCTCTTGCTCTCCCAGTCGTACCAGCCACCAGGAGTGATCGCGATCATCGCGAGGTCGTACCAACCGGTACCCGCGGCGGTTAGAAGCACCTTCTCTGCATTGCGGTGGGTGCTGAGACCGAGATGGGTCACCTTGCCCGCCTGCTTGGCGTCCTGGAAGGTCCGGTAGATCTCCTCACTGGCGATCAAGGACGGGTTGTAGGACGCCATCAGGTAGTAGGCGTTCACGTGCTCGACCTGGAGTTCGCCGAGGCTGGCATCGAGTCGCTTACCCCAGCTTGCCGCAGCCTGTTTCGCCTGCTGGACAGTGATGGCTTCGTCGGGCTCCGCTTCGAGGTCCGCAGGGGCCTTGGAGATCAGGAATACCTTGTCGCGGACCTTGCCGATGAACGGGGCCAGATGTTGTTCCGCGTCGCGGTAGTACCCGCGGTAGCCCACGTCGAAGACGTTGATGCCCGCGTCGAAGGCCGCATTCAACAGGGCGTCCTTCTGGCGGAACATCAAGGCCGCCCCGCATCCGAAGACGAGGCGACTGGCATTGAAGTTCGTACGGCCCAGCCTGCGGTAGGTCATCTCCGGCCAGATCGCCGCGGAACCGCCAGCCTCACGCGCGGCGTAGATTGCGGCCCTGCCGTCGCCGCAGCTCATCAGGGTGCGCCCGCCCACCGCCAGCATCGCCATGTACTGGATGAACCCGCGGCGGCTGAGGGATTCGGATCTTCGCTCGTGTTGCATTGGTGCTCCCTGGGTAGGAGAGGCCTGCTTGCTCCGCTGACAGAGAGGATCACGAATACCGCTCGCTCAGCCAACAGCTATCTCATGCCGCCGGCAAGGTCTTCTGGAGCGAGCGTGAGTACACTTCGATGGCCCGGCGAATCTGACGTCCGACATCAGGAAAGATGTCGTGCGATGAGTCAGGGCCGATCTTGCGACGTGGCGCCGCAGGCATCTACTTGGAGGAATTCGACGTGACCGATCGAAAAAAAGCCGGCACTCGCGCGGATGCAGGCAACCCCGCTACCGCACCATCCTTTACCGGAACCCTCTCGCCCGGGATCCACGTCGTGGGCGGGATGGGCAACGCCCTGAGTGTGGAGACACCTGACGGAATCATCCAGGTCGATACGGGCCAGAATGAATCCCAGGCTCGCCAGATGATCGCGAGCCTACGCGAGATCAGCGACGCTCCCGTTCACGCGATCGTCCATAGCCACGGACATCTCGGCTACAACGGCGCGATCGGGACATGGACCCTGGATGCTGCTCGCCGCGGAGATCCCCCGCCGCGCACGATTGCCCACGAAAACCTGGTCCGGCGCTGGAATCGATACCTCGAAACCGAGGGGCTCCAGCGCTACTTCATCGAACTGCAGTTTCGGGTTCCACGGGGCGGTGTGAAGGGCCCTTTGCCCATCCGCATGCCCAACGAGACCTTTCGAGAGGAACTCCATCTCGGTTCGGGCGAGAACCGCCTCCAGGTTCTCTGGGCACCCTCCGAGACCGATGATGCGGTTGCAATCTGGTTTCCGGAGAAGCACATCTTGTACGGGGGTGCGGCCGTCACGCCCAGTATCCCAAACGTCGGTACGCCCCTTCGGAGCCTGCGCGACCCGGTGCGATGGGCGGAAACCCTCGAGCGGTTGGCCGATCTCGAGCCGCAGCTCGTCATCATGGAATTTGGTCCGCCGCTCGAAGAGCCCGAGCGAATCCAGACGATCCTGCGAAAGACCGCCGAAGCGCTCCGCTACCTGCGCAAGGAAGTCGTGGAGCGATTGAATCGCGGTCTCGGGATCGAAGAGATCATTCACGACATCGCATATCCCGCCAGCCTGTTCGACCAGCCCTGGATGACACCCCTCTACGGATGTCCGGAGTACATCGTGCGGGATATCTACCGAGCAGAAACCGGCTGGTGGGACCGGAATCCGACGCACCTTCATCCGGCACATCCCGATGAGGCAGGAGCCGCCATTCTGTCTGCGATTCGAGATCGAGGGTTGGTCCTGGATCGGGCGAGATCCCTCGCGGCGGAGGGCAAGACCCAGCTGGCCCTGCATGTGATCGACATCCTCGCTCTCGCGCCCGGCGACGCACCAGAGCTTGCCTCGGCTCGTGCTCTCAAGGCCGAACTCTGCAACGAGCTTGCTGACCAGACCCCGAGCTTCGTCTCCCGGAGTCTGTACCTGTCGGCGGCGCGGATCATCGCCAAGGGAGCCCCTGCGCCGACGGGTGTCAGGTAGGGCGGACAACGCCCGGCAACGTGCGGAGGGAGAACTCTCGCCAGAGCCTGCGGCTACCCTGCTACTTTGATGAAGCCCATTGGATCCACTCAACCGAGATTCCGGGCATGTGACGGCATGCATTCGCGCGCCCCAGCTTCTTCGAGGTTCTCCTAGCGCGAATAATTCATGAAGAAGTCGTGGTCTTGAATTGAAGAAGGCCCCAGTTGCGGTAGAAACGAGTTGCAACACGCGTTTCCCCTCAACAAGGGCCCCTTCATGAAGCCGGATTCTACCGCACAGGCTGTCATCT
>JAAETT010000202.1 GCA_024228115.1 bacterium | reverse complement strand
TATTTGAAGCGCTGATAACGGATATTAAGCTGCAATTGTGCTATGTCTTCTTCTGATCGCTATCTCGAATTTGGTCGATTCAAGGCCTTGAAGAAAAATGGACGGTTACTGCTGATTGTTCTTAAATTCGCTTTTGGTATGTTATTTGAGGTGTATAGATAATGAATATCAAGCTGGAATTGTGCTGCGTCTTTTTCCAGCAGCTTGGAGCAGCGAATGGCAGTGCATATCAGCTTGGATTTCTTCAAAGGTTTGCGACCTGTGGGCAATGCGCGGTCTAATTTTTAATTAAAAATCAACATCAAAAAAACAAACAGCTGATCTCAAATTGGTTGCAAAGTACAAGCGCGGTTCAACTCTTCTCTCTAAGTTAATCAACTCTACAAAGGCTATTCCTCTCTGCATTGGCAAACTACTCTTTGCATTACGTGCTTGTTTCAGATTATTTTAAAATGAAAATGTGCCAAATTCTGATCTTTTGTTCAAAATTTGGTCCCAATTGGAAATTCAACCATCCAG
>JAAETT010000201.1 GCA_024228115.1 bacterium | reverse complement strand
TTCTTCCCGCTCTTGCGGATCAGCTCCACGACCTCGGCCTTGTATTCATCTGTGAACGATCGACGCTTCCGTTTTCCCATGACACACTCCTACCGCACTTTCGTGCGATCCGGGGTGTCCACGAGACCGGGGCAAGCTCACAGAGCTTCCGGGCCTTGGGGGTCATCTCGCGCCATACCGCCTCGACCTCCTTCTCATATCTCGCAAGAAGCTCTTTTCCCTTGGACATGAATGAACCCCTTTCTTCGTATTCTATTCAATGTGCGCAGACAATGTGGGCATGGAAAAGAAAAGCTGCGTTTCGCCCAAGTCCGATAGGTAGACGTTCCGTCAACTACGCACCTGACGAGGGAAGCAAGCCCCGGCTCGGGTCGACCGCGATCAACTGCAGGTAGTTGTCGCGCACCACGCGGGCGATCTCGGAGACCACGTCGTTCGCTTCGTCCCTCTGCTTCCCGTCAGCAGAAGTCGGGCCCATGGGCGACCCAAGCCAAGAGACACTTTGCGGGGTCTTCGGGCCTCCGGATAGACGATCGAGATTCAGGCCTTGGCGATTACATCGACGGCGGATCTCACGCATCGCTGGACTCAACTCCAGGCAAGGCGTCGGGTGGGCGGCATGACGCCCGTCATACTCGCTGTGAAGCAGATCCGTGATGGTGCGAGCCGAGGGAATCTTTGCAGAAGCCCTGGGGCCACCCGCAGCATTCCCGAGCCTGATAATCATGGAATTTTGGTGGAGCTGGCTCCAGCGAAGGGAGGCGAGGCGTGCCGGACGAGAACTACGACGCAATCATCATTGGAAGTGGCCCGGGGGGCCTTTCGGCCGCCGCGCTTCTCCAGCATCGCGGCCTTCGGTGCCTGCTCGTCGAGAAGAACAATGTGCCGGGCGGCAAGATGATCAGCATCGAGAAGGACGGGTACGCGTACGATCTCTTTCCCCATGGTCAGGTGCCCATGCGCGGTTCCGCCTTCGAGCCGATCTTCGAGGAACTCGGGGTGTCGGACGAGTTCATCCCGGCGATCGAACCCGACGACCCGCGCGAGATCATCACGCTGCTCTACAAGCGCAGCGGTCGAGCAGAGTACAAGCGCGTCACGCAGGGGCAGGCACTCGCGGATCCGACTCCCTTCTTCAAGCTCTGGGATCTCGATGCAGCGGAGCAGGAAGCGGCGATCGCGGTGATGACCGAAATGACGTTGCTCACAGAGGACGAGGTCGATGCCCTCGACGGCATCTCGATGGAAGAATGGCTGGCCGAGCGCGAGGTCCCCGGCCCGCTCTACAACTATCTCGGCTTCCACGCCAACGCATCCCTGGCGGAGCCCCTCGACCAGGTCGCGGCGTCGGAGCAGATCACGATCATGCAACAAGTGATGCTGCAAGGCGGGGGAGGGCAGTACAAGGGCGGCTTCGGCGGACTCACCAGGGTGATGCTGCGTGAGTTCGAGAAATCGGGTGGCGTCTTGATCAAGGACTGCAAGGTCGATCGGATCATCATTGATGACGGTGCCGTGGCTGGCATAACGACCGAGCGGGGCACATTCAATGCCCCGGTGGTGGTCAGCAGTGCGGGTATCCAACCAACGATCTTGAAGCTGTGCGGAGAGGAGCACTTCGACAAGACATATGCGAACTACATCAAGGGTCTCGTGCCAGGCTGGTCCTTTACGTCGATCCGCTATTTCCTCGATGAGCCCGTCATGGAAACCGGCATCTACGTGATGTACTCCGACGATTCATGGCTCGACACGCCCCGCTTCGAGAAGATCAAGAACGGCGAGATTCCCGACGAAGTCATCTTGTTCATGGTCAATCACAGCTTCTACGACGATGAAGCGGCGCCCGCCGGAAAGCAGGTTCTGGTCAGTGGCACCGTCTGCTCCTCGAACCCCGAGGCAAAGGAGATCGAAGCGATTTGGGCGAAGATGGATCAACAGATGCAGTCGCATTTTCCCGAGATCTGGGATGTCTGCGAACGCAGGGAGTACAACGGCCCCAAGGAGATTTCCTCGCGCACCCGTGATTCGGTTCTCGAAGGACAAGGCGGTGAGTGTGTGGGGCTCGCTCAGATCGTGGGGCAATGTGGATCGATGAAGCCGAGTTCGAACGCACCGATCAACGGGCTCTACATCGCAGGGGCTGATGCGGGCGCAAAGGGAATGGGGACGCACCAGTCGGCACTTTCCGGGACTGCCGTGGCGCGGATGGTGCAGCAGTACTCGATGGGGCGGACGAAGATGCGGTAGCGCCGTGGCCGTTCGCCTCTCCGCTCGAGAGCGCCGGCGCGGCGCTCCGGCCCACGGCAACCGAGCCCGCGGTTCAGCTGGGGCCGCAGAGCTTCAGCAGTTCGCTCCAACTCTCCGGCGGGAGCGGCTTGCTGCACAGATAGCCCTGGTACTCGTCGCAGCCGAGCCAGCGCAGGAACTCGAGCTGGCCTTCGGTTTCGACACCTTCGGCGACGACCTTCTGCCCGAGGCTCCGGGCCATGGCGACGATCGCGGTGACGATCGCGGCATCGTCCGCGTCCTCTGGAACGCCCTGGACGAAGGACCGGTCGATCTTCAGCTCGTCGATCGGGAAGCGCTTCAGGTAGCTGAGAGACGAGTAGCCTGTGCCGAAGTCGTCGATCGAGATGCGGACTCCCATCTCCTTGATCTTCCACAACATGTCCGCGGTTTCGTGCGGTTTCTCCATGATCACGCTCTCGGTCAGCTCGATTGCGAGAGAGTTTCCGTCCAGGCCACTGGACTCCAGTGCAGCCTGGATCGTCTCTACGAGGGTGCCTGGACGGAACTGTCGACTGGAGACGTTCACGGCGATCCGAATCCCCGGGAACCCGGCGTCGGCCCACGCACGGCTCTGGCCTGCCGCCTCGCGAAGAGCCCACTCGCCCAGCGAGTTGATGACGCCGATCTCCTCGGCGATCGCAATGAAGCGATCGGGAGGCACGAAGCCGTGCTCCGGGTGAGTCCACCGCATGAGCGCTTCGGCGCCCGCGATGCGACCGCTCTCGATCCCTACCTTGGGCTGGTAATGCAGTGAGATCTCACCTCGCTCGAGGGCACGTCGCAGGTCGCTCTCGAGGCCAAGCCGTTCGAGAGATTGGGCGTTCAGGGACTCGTCGTAGTATTCGAAACGGTGGCCGCCTCGCTGCTTCGCGTGGGACATCGCGACGCCCGCGTTCGCGAGGAGGGCATCGGCATCGTTCGCATCGTTCGGATGGATGGCAATCCCGATGCTGCAGGATGTAAAGAGATCCTGGCCCTTCAGGGTGAAGGGTTCGGCCATCAACGAGAGCAGCTGACGCCCTATCCTCGGGGCCGCTTCCACGGCGCCGGGGCCGGTGAGCAGCAACATGAACTCGTCACCCCCGATCCGGAAGCAGGTAGCCCGGTACGGGTCGCTGGCGACCGCGTCCTCCAGGGAGAACGCGACGCTCTTCTCCATGCGCTCCGCCACGCCCTTCAGGATGGCGTCTCCGGCGCCCTGCCCGAGCGTGTCATTGATCTGCCGGAAGCGGTCGAGACCCAGATGGAGCAAGGCGAGATTCGAGCCGTCCCGGCGCGCGCGTCGCAACGCGGGCTCCAACCCCTCCTGGAAGAGGCGGCGGTTCGGAAGGCCGGTCAGGGCGTCGTAGTAGGTCACGCGGTCCTGATAGGCCTTGGCCGCCAGGGTATTGCGGACGCGGAGAGCCAGCTCGCTGCGGTCCACCGGCTTGGCGAGGAAGTCATTCGCTCCGAGCTCGAGAGCCTGGAGCTTCACCTCGGGCTCGCTCGAAGAGGTCAGGATGATCACCGGAATGCGCTGAAGTGCTTCGTCTTCCCGGAGGGCGCTCAGGATCTGGAGACCGCCGACGTTGGGCATCATCAGGTCGAGAAGCAGGACGTCGGGGTGCTCGCGGGCAATCGCCTCCAGGGCCAGACGGGAATCCATCACGGAGACGAAGTGCTCATAACCCTCTCCCTGCAGGAACATCTCGATCACATCGACGGTGGTCGGCTCGTCGTCGACCATCATGATGGTCCACGAGCGCTGGTCGTCCTCGGTCGAAAGCGGTGTCACCGGCTCAGCCCTCGGTTCCCGGGTCGATGGAGATCCGGTCCGCCAAGTCCCAGAGCTCCTCGATCACCTTCTCGAGCGGCTCGTGCTTGCGCTCCCCGGCGAGCAACTGAAGGGCCGCGGCAGGTTCGGTGAACTCGTCGAACCCGACCGTGCCCGCGGCTCCCTTGAGCCAATGCCCCAGCTGGACGAGCTCGGAAAAATTGCGAGCCTCGAGGCACCCCTCCATCTCCTCGAGGCGGGCCCGCAACCGGCCGACGAAGGACGCGACGATCGCCTGGGAGCGCTCGCTGTCTCCCATGAGGTGAGAGATCAACGGGGCACCCGTAGCCGACCGCTGCGGCCGGGGGGTGCGCTTCGGTCGCTCTGTCTGCGGGCTGGGCAGTGCGAAGCCTCGGCCAGTGGCCGACAGGGTGTTGCGCACGCGAAGCAAGAGTTCGCTCGGGTCGACAGGCTTGCGGAGGAAATCGGTGGCGCCGTGGTCGACGGCCCGCTGCTTGGTCGCGGGATCGCTCGAGCCCGTGACGATGATGACGGGGAGGTCCCGCAGTTCCGGCTGCCCACCACGAATGGCCTTCAGAACCTCGATGCCGTCCATGTGGGGCATCATCAGATTGAGCAGGAGGAGGTCTGGCCGGGCCTCTTCGACCAATTCCAGGGCCGTTCGCGAGTCGCTGGTTCGGACGAGCCGTTCGTAGCCGGCCGCCCGCAGGAACATTTCCATGACTTCGAGCGTGGTCGGCTCGTCGTCCACCATCAGGATGGTGGGGCATTCGCTGGAGTTCGTCGGGGAATTCATGGAGTGGTTCGTCCATTCGCCTGCCAGTGGGGATTCCGGCCCTAGTATTTCGTGTCGGTGGTCGAGGCAACTACTTGAGATCTGCCCCGCCGAGCTCGATCCGCTCCGCCAGGCCGCGGAGCGACGCCAGGGACGCGCCGATCTCCTCGACTCGCTTGCCCTTGGCCTGCCCCTCGAGGGCCTCGGCCGGCTCGGTGAAAACAACGAATCCGATCGTGCCGGCCGCGCCCTTCAGCCAGTGAGCCAGTCCCGCGAGCTCGTCGAAATCCCGCGCCTCGAAGTGGCGCTCCATTTCTTCGAGCCGGGCCTCGAGCCGTTGGACGAATTTTTCGAGGATCGGCTCCATTCCCGGGCTGTCGGCCAAGCGGGAACGGATCGGGCCGATCGTGGGGGCCGCTTTCGTTGCTTGCGCGGGGGTGTGCTCCGCGCGGGTGGGTGTGCCCGGATCCGCCACGCTCGAACCGGGTAGCTGGATGCGTTCCACCAGCGCTCGAATCTCGTCGACCGCCCCCTCGAGTTCCGCCTGCTTGTGCTCCTTGGCAAGCAGTTCGAGTGTCTCGGCGGGCTCGGTGAAAGCGTCGAATCCGATCGTGCCCGCCGCTCCCTTCAGCCAGTGCGCCAGCGCGGCGAGCTGCTCGAAGTCGTTCGCCTCGATGCTCGCCTCCATCGAGAGCAGCTTGGTCCCGAGCCGCGTCACGAACTTCTCGAGGGTCGGCAGGAACGTCGGGTTCGATGCGAGCCGCGAGGTCACGGGCCCGCCCGTCGTCGACGCCAGGGGCGTAGCGAGGGCTTGCCCGGTGCGCTCCCCCGCTCTGCGCTCGCCGCCCAGCACTTCGGCCAAGGTCTCGAGCATGACATCGATGTCCACTGGCTTGGTCAAGTAGCCGGTGCAGCCGATCTCCAGGCACTTCCGCTCGAAGCCTTTCATCGCGTTGGCGGTGAGGGCCAGGATCGGTGTCTCCAGGCCTTCCTCACGTAAGCGCGCGGTTGCCGTGTAGCCGTCCATGACGGGCATCTGCATGTCCATCAGGATGGCGTCGAAGGGCGTGGCGAGCGCCATGTCGACGCCGACCTGCCCGTTCTCGGCGCCTTCGACTTCGATCCCCACCTCGCCCAGCACGAGTTCGATCAGCTCGCGGTTCTCCTCACCGTCGTCGACCACGAGGATCCGCGACGTCGGAAACACCCAGTGGCCCGAGGTTTCTTCCGCGGAGGATTCCGTTGCGGCCAGGGCTTCCTCCGGCTCGAGTCGCTGAACGCCTTCGAGCGGCCCGGGATCAATGGAGACCGAGAAGGTGCTCCCGCTTCCAAGCTCGCTGTTTACCACGATGTCGCCGCCTAGCAATCGAGCGAAGCGCCGACTGATGTCCAGCCCAAGTCCGGTCCCCCCGAACTGGCGTGTCACCGAGCTATCCGCCTGAACGAAGGGCTCGAAGATCTTCTCGAGAGCCTCGGGCTCGAGGCCGATTCCCGTATCGACCACGTCGATGCCGAGTAGATGAACCCCGGCATCCTCTTCGAGGTGGGCGACGACCCGGACCCCGCCCGCCTCCGTGAATCTGACGGCGTTCGAGACGAGGTTCGTGACGATCTGGCGCAGACGGGTCGGGTCGGACTCGATGGTTTCCGGGATCGGCCCGTCGATCTCGAGCTCCAGCGAGATGCCTTTCTCCTGCGCCTTCGCACCGAGCGCCCTGATCACCTGCTGGATGATCGCGTGGGGCGCGACCCGCAGCTTCTCCACCTCGATCCGACCGGACTCGATCTTCGAGAGGTCGAGGATGTCGTTGATGAGCTGGAGCAGGTGCTCACCGCTCGAGTGGATGGTCGCGAGGTGCCGTTGCCGTTCCTCCTCGGTCGATCCATAGCCTCGACGCAGCACCTCGGTGAAACCGAGGATGGCGTTCATCGGGGTGCGGATCTCGTGGCTCATGTTGGCCAGGAACTCGCTCTTCGCCTCGTTCGCCGCCTCCGCTTCTTCCTTGGCCTCGGAGAGCTGGAGCTTGTGCTCCTCGAGCTGGGTGACGTCGTCGAGACTGATCAACACGCCACCGTATTTTCCGCCGCTTCCGAGCACGGGGGAGCAGTTCACGATGAAGGTCCTCAGCTCGTCCGCATGATCCGTGATGTAGATGAGCTCGTTCTTGCGCGGCAGTCCGTCCGCGAGCGCTCGAGCCCACGGGTAGGTGGTGGGATCACGGGGCGTGCCGTCGGCCTCGGCCCAGCCCAGGCTCTGCGCCTTACGCCCCAGGAGTTCACCCGATTCACGACCGACCAGCTCCGCGAGCGCTTGATTGGCGAGCACGATCTGCTGCTCGGTGTCCATCACCAGCAGGCCCTCGGCCAGGGTGTCGAGGGCCGAGCGCACATGCGGCGGCACCGCCTGCGACGGGTCGAGGTGCTTCAGCATCTTGTGCAGGTAGAGGTAGAAGAGGACGAAGCAGCCGAGGGCCATGAATCCCAACAGCTTCGCTTCCGACGAGGTCACGACTCCGATCCAGCCGCTACTCCCGAGCGGGCGGAAGCGCAGCTCGACCGTGCCCCAACGTTTTCCGCGCGACCAGATCGGCACCGCGACCTGGGTGTTCGTGGATACGTCCCCGTGGCTGACGTCCCAGTGCTGCTCGTGGTCGCCCACCGAAACCAATGCGACTCCGTCCGCGCGGCGGACCGCCACGGAGAGGACGTCGTCATTGCGTTCCTGAGCGAGGCTCAGCGTCGTTCGCAGACCGTCGAGATCCGCCCGGGTAATGAGGGCGGAGCCGGTGACAGCGACCGCCTCAGCCAAGGCAGCACGGCCTTCGCGAACGGCCTGGTCCCGGTCCGGGACGATCCCCAGCAGAATCGCCGCCAACAGCACGTTGATCAGCAGAAAGGTCTGGCCCAGGGAGATGTGGGTCTTCGGGCTCAGGCTCTTCATGGTCCGTTCCGCCCCCGCATGGACCATCGTCGGACCCGTCGTCCGACCTTACCCCCCTCGGTGGTGTCCATGGTTCAGGGCTTCTCGAGCCCGGCTTCGGGCTCGGCCGCGTCGTCATCCGGCGTCTGGCCATCGCGGACCATGGAGTCGAGGGATTCGGCGTCCTCTCCTTCCTCCTCGCTCCGGAGGGCCAGGCTCGCGAGGATCGGGATGGGATCCACCAGCCGCCAGACCGGGATCGAGGAGGCCATGCTGGCGAGCAGGAGCCCGCCGCGGGTGAGCCAGACCACGTACCCGATCGAGAGCCCCGCCGTCATGGCGACGCTGGAGCCGACCAGGGCCTGCTCCAGCTCCACCTGCTCGAGTGCCACGTCCCGCATCCGGTCCAGCTCATCGAGGAAGCCTGTGTCGGAGTTCAGGAAGGCCAGGTCGTCGGCGAAGCCACTGAAGAAGCCCTCGAGCTGAGCCAGCGGGCCCGAGAGCTGGTCACGTTCGGATGCCTCGCGGCGAAGCTCGCTGGGGCTCTCGCGTAGCTGCGACGCTTCGGACTGTCCGGTCGGGAAGGCGGTCGGCTCGCTCGGGAGTGGCCACTCGAACGGGGCTTCGGGCTGGCCAGCGCCGGAGATCAACCCGAGTGAGACCGGGCCGGGACTCGCGGGCGTTTCGGTATCCACTGCTGCAGCCGGTGCGGTCTCCTCTCCAGCCTCCTCCTCGGTTTGCTCCTGCGGGCCGTCCTCGATGGCATTGTCGATCGCTTCGTCGATTCCCGGCTCCGTCGGTCCAACGGTCGGGCCCACCCCCACGGCCGTTTCGACGCCCCCGGTCAGGACCTGGGCCGAAACGCCAGCGGTGCCCCCGGCGATGGCCGAGCTGCCGCCGTTCGAGGAGGTGTTCACGTAGATCCGTGTCTCGGTACCGCCCGGATTCGTGGCGAAGCCGCCGCCGTAGGTATTGTCCAGGCCGCGCACCGTCAGCGCGGTCGGCGTGCCGGTGAAGCTGGCAGCCGGCACGAAGCGCAGAAGGGCCGACGGGGCGAGAGCGAGGGCCGAGGCGCCGTCGGCCACCGAGCCCACTGCCGACCAGTTCGCGCCGCCGTCGCTCGAGTACTCCCAGGTTCCGTCGGACGCAGCAGCTCCGTTGCCAACGACCGCAATGCCGCCGAGGCTCGAACCGGCATCGACGTCCGAGAACTTCCCGGAGAAGAGGGACGCGATCGTGGCGCCGGCCGCGTCTGCTGCGCTCCCGTCCAGGGGGGCCAGCGCAGCGTTCCCGAGGCCAGGGGCGTCGTTCACGCCCGTGACGGTGATATCGGCCGAATCGACACCGGTCGAGAAGGCGGTCGCCCCACCGTTCGTGTTGGTGCTGACCTTCGTCGCGACCACGCCGCTGGTGCGATCCCAGGCGCGGTAGTCGATCGAGGCCGAGTCCGCGTTCCGGCCATCCGGAACGAAGCGGATGCGATCGGAGTCGCGCAGCAAGAGAGCGTTGGTATTTCCGACAGCACCTACCGCGCCCCAGGTCGCGCCGCCGTCCGTGGAGTATTGCCAGCTGCCATTTCCGCTGGAAATGTGGGTTACGGCGACGCCTTCCACGGGTGATGTGTCCGCGTCGCTGATCGACCCGCCCACGATCGTCGCGATGGTGGTGCCGCTGTTGGTGGTGGCGTCCTCGTCGACCGTGGTGAGTGTCGGACCGAACGTCGCCAGAACGGGGGCATCGTTCTGCGGGTTGATCGTCAGGCTCACCGAAGCAACGTTCGAGGTGGCGCCGGCCGCGTCGTCGATCGAATAGCTGAAACTGTCTACGAGGGTCTCGCTGCCGTCGTGGGTGTAGGTGAGTGTGCCGTCGCCGTTGTCGACGAGCGTGCCGTTTGCGGGGCCGGCCGTGATCACGATCGAGCTGAGATCAAGGGAACCCTCGGGATCGACGTCGTTGCCCGCGAGGTCGATGACAACGCTTGCCGCCTCGCCCACGGCCGCAGCGTCCGGATTGGCTGTCGGGGCGTCGTTCTGCGGATTCACGGTGACGGTGACGCTGGCGACGTTGCTGGTAGCGCCGGAGGCGTCGTCGATGGTGTAGGAGAAGGCGTCGCCGACGGTTTCGGAGCCATCGTGGGTGTAGGTCAGCGTGCCGTCGCCGTTGTCGACGAGCGTGCCGTTGGCGGGAGCACTCGTGATGACGATCGAGCTGAGGTCGAGTGCGTTGTCGGGGTCCGTGTCGTTGCCGGTGAGGTTGATGACGACGGAGGCGCCTTCATTCACGGAGGCCGAGTCGTTGGTGGCGGTCGGGGCGTCGTTCTGCGGGTTCACGGTGACGGTGACACTGGCGATGTTGCTGGTGGCGCCGGAGGCGTCATCGATGGTGTAGGAGAACGAGTCCCCGACCGTCTCGGAGCCGTCGTGGGTGTAGGTGAGCGTGCCGTCGCCGTTGTCGACCAGTGTGCCGTTGGCCGGGGCCGAGCTGATCACGATCGAGCTGAGATCCAGTGCGTTATCTGGGTCGGTGTCGTTGCCGGAGAGGTTGATGATGACGCTGGCGCCTTCGTTCACGATGGCGGCATCATTAAAGGAGGTGGGCGCATCGTTCTGCGGGTTCAAGGTGACGGTGACACTGGCGACGTTGCTGGTGGCGCCCGAGACATCGTCGATGGTGTAGGAGAACGAGTCTCCGACGGTCTCGGAGCCGTCGTGGG